>LWTN01000134.1 GCA_002101225.1 Cycloclasticus sp. symbiont of Poecilosclerida sp. M
TCATGAAGTCCTCAGTTGCTGGATCCTACAAGTCCTCAAGCATATCTACTGGAGCAAAGCCTTCAAGCCATCAGCCCTAACAAAGCCCTGTTCTGCACTGCGCTGAATCCTACATTGGCTCAAGTCACTTGCTAGCTGCTGATAACTTGCTAGATATGCAAGGCTGTTATCTCCATACTAGTCAAAAATAGAGTTTTCCTAACATAATTAGTGAACAGCTTAGCTTCAGCTAACACAGCTATTATAGAAGATGGTAAGAAAGTCATGTCAATAGCTGAAGGCAATGAAGTACATACATATGACCCTATACAGCCTTTGTATGTAATTGTTATTGTATCTTTACAGCTGTTGGGAGTGATGCAGATTATGCTTCTGTTTCAAGGCTATTAACCTTTAGTCCAGTAGCTGGTGTCAGCACACAAGCAATTACAGTCCCAATTACAATTAATGGTGATTCTGATTTTGAAGGAAATGAGACGTTTACCTGTCAGCTGAGTTCTCCACAACCAAACATTATGTTGAGTCAAGCAGTGGTGTCAGTTACTATAACAAATGATGATGGTTAGTTATACATGCATGCAAACATGTCCAATGTATTATTGCAAGACTAAGCATACGTTCATAAGTTTGGAGAAGAAGGCAGTCATTCATTTTCCATTTCCAGTTCAGCAAGTGATGCAGTCTGAACTAAGCAGTTGGTGTTGCTCAGCGAGAAACTTTCCAGGCACTGTTGCAGCAGATAGACCACCAGAAGCACTCCTCTAGCTCTGGCTCAGAGCAAACAATCCTCTCAAACCAATTACAAACTCAACCAATCAATGACCAGTCTATGCAATCAATGTCTGATGATTAGACTTTAAACGCAAGCTTCTGCTGGTATAGCTGCAGCTTCTTCTGAAAGTTGAAGTTCTGAATCAACACCCTCAGCTTGAAGAAAAACTGGACTTTCCTCCTGACATTCAAATTTGGAGTGCTTTGCTTCTCTCATCATTGCAGCTTTGACTTTCTGTTGCCTTTTTCTGGCCCACCTAGGACTGGTTATAGTCTCTGTAGACATTATAGCTAAGTAAAACGACAGCAAGACTAGCTACAAACTTTTTGTCTAACCCTCGATAAATAATTTATTCACGCGGTCGCCACCCACCTCCATTGCTACTCAATGCAAAAAGTCACGAACATTTTCAAGTTTCTAGAACGTTCTAAATGTCATAATTACTGAATAGGCGTGCAATTTCCGGCACAATAAAAGAAGAAAAGTTGAAATATGATGTATAGATAAGAGAGTTATTGATTTTTGAAAAATTGGTTTGTTATGGTGGCAAGCACCATACCATTCTGTCTGAAGGTACTAGGTGACGGACTATTTGGGGTTCATCATTATGGACGTCGACCACCACGTATTTGGCATCATATCTCCACACTGGAAAGGAATCTGGCTACCACACTTTTCATGCTCACTTACCATCTAGACATCTTTCTCCACGCTATAACTTGCTGGACAGAGAATAGCGCCTTAGCTTCTCCAAGGCTAATTCTAGCTTATGCATTAATTATGATGACCATTTCCCTAATTAGCTAGCTAACGAGCTTATGCGTGTGACGACTCATACCAAGCGAGGAGTTTGTACCGCAAATATAAATTATTATTAAAACAACATTGATAAAAATTTCTAGTAAGCAGTAGTTCTTCTGCAGTTAATTACTCCCATGGCCCACCACCCGTCACTCCTCTGAACTCCCACCACCGTCCTTTGTCCATCGAGATTTCGGGGATGGCCTCCAACAGGTGCTGAACCCGAAGTTCTGGTAGCAAATCTTGTATCCTCTATGTCTTGGAAATATAGATTCCACTTCATCCACCGAATGCCGGTTTATTGGTAGTGCCACAGGAGCTGTCGAGCGAATCCTTTTGGAACTGAAGGAGGGCGCAGCTTGGCAAGAGTTATGTCGGTGACCATATTAAGACTTGGTGGAGATTCTGGGCTGGGTGACCAGGTGAAGCCGGCAGATACAGGCCTCTTCCTAGTCCTAGCCCGCATCTTTATGGGCATCAGACATCTTCCTCCAAATTGGATCTGAAATAGGCGGCATTTCCGAGAGGAATCAGTTGGTGTTGCGTACATTGCAAATCTAGCATGGAGAAGAAAAACCCATTTCGCCTCCCCATCGAATTGAAGAATGAATTGAAGAATGAATTGAAGAATGAATGCTGGACAGCAGAACTGTCCCTTATATAGCCCTCCTACTTCAGTTGCAAGCAGCTGCTTGCAAATTCTTGCTACAGTCTTTGTGGTTTGGACTGTAAACAGCTCTGGTATTCATCCATAATAACTTTAATTTTGTTCATCATTGGCATGATATAAAACACAATTAAACAGTCTCCACTCAGAAACAGGAGGTTGAAGTGGGTGTCATAACCCGGGCATAGTTGGGGGAGTTGTGTTGTGCACTCCATTCAAAATTTATTGGAAAATAATTATGTGAGGGGAGAAAAGAACCTTGATCAACGAAGTGTTGTTGTAAAAGGGCTGTTGATGGACAGAATGTTGGGCAGCATACATCTAACCTTAGTTAGTTCCAAGTGGGAGTTGGACAAAGAGCTGCATATTAGTCTCTCATGTCTCCCAGTCTCTCGTGTCTCCCAGTCTCTTGCAGTCTTAAGTTATACCTGCAGAAACTGGCACATACGTATGTACGTACGTACATGCCACCTAGTTGAAGATTGGAGCCATACCACCCTCTTGCCATTCCTACTACCTGATATGTTAAACTGTGTAGCTACTATAGTACTACCTAGGATCAGCAATTTAGTGAGTGTGTGGGAAGGTATGGGAGGTGGGGTCTGCATTTTTCTGAGTAGTGTACGTACGTATATCCTCACTCTCCTTCCTTATAGGGGGATGGACTCAGGGTTTCCCTCATAGCACTAGGAAAAGCCCACAATACCATTCATCGCAGACACTCGATTTAAGCCATGGTACCAGCCAATCCTTTCCACTCCCCATAATTATGATACCCATATCAGTTGCCCATTATTTAAGAGATACTAACATGCATGTGAGACTATATATACGTACTGCTAAGGTGGCTGGGAGGTGACCAGTAAGCCAGTGGACTGGCTAGCATGAAATAAGGGATCTCCCCAGCAAATACCTCATTAAGGGCCCACTAGTGTCACCTGGTTCAATCTCGTCATGGGGTACCTGGAAAAGAGTAGCAGAGCTACTATTGGTGGTCTCACTGATGTTCAATTTTCGACAAGTTGGTCCTCCCTCCAACATCAGGCCAGTGTGTTAGTTTTAGTACAGCCTATTATAAAAATAATTTTTTCACTTATTATTTTTTACCCATTATCCTCCTGATATTTCTTTTTTAGGGGCTGCATAACCCAGTATAGATAATCTTTTTACTGGAAACCGAAGGCCGTGAATAATGATTCTCACACTATTTTTTTACTCATGTTCGCATTATCGCTTCAGCCATGTGCCACTTGGACTGTCAAAAAGAGAATCCAAGTGGCACATTTCAAAGCCAGAGTCTGCTGTATGAGGAGGCCTTTGTCTTTCCCTAATGACAAGCAGAGAAAAGCCAATGGGCAATAATTGAGAGCCCCCCAGAACACATACGGTAGGGTCACAAGGTACGTAATTTCCCTGCACAAGGCATGTTCCAGGATAGTTATTGCTGGTTTAAAGGCACCATGCACTCTAATGTGACCTTGCAGCACTACTGGCTTATACCTACGTCAAGATGTTCTCATCAAACCTCCTCTTCGAGCTCATCAGAACTACTGGCTAGAAGAACACTATCAGATTCTTTTGTCCTAC
>LWTN01000135.1 GCA_002101225.1 Cycloclasticus sp. symbiont of Poecilosclerida sp. M
ATATTACGGTGGCACCTTCGTGGGGAACCATGTGCACCGGACCCTGAAGGTGGGTGAGTATTACAAGTATAAGTTATATCCCGAGTGTGAAGGATGTTAAAGCCCGAGGGCGGATTTAGAACTGGATACATCCTGAAACGAGGGATATAATTGATTTGTGTCATCCGGGTGTGACATCAAAGCCCACTCTACCGTTGCCCCTTATATAGCAGAACAGGCTACGAACAAGTGCATGGGTTTAATTTAAGCCTAATGAATACGGTTAGCAAATCACCTTGCGCATGCAAATTGCTTTAATAGTAATTTAATTAGATTCATGGGCTATTCCAAACCCATTCCCATTTTCCACAAAGCAGTGAGTATATAAGGGCAGAAGAGCAAGCCTAACTGGGCTCTGTGGGACCGCAGCCAGCATAGGGCAGTGCTAGGTTAAGCTCTTGCTTCCTACCTGCTCTAGCACTTCCTGGTGCACTTTGAGCCTGGCTCTGCCTCCCACTCAAACAGTTTTAACTAGTTAAAGCACTAGGAGTGGGTGGGTTAGAGCACACTCAGACTTCTATCTCATTTAAAGTTTGAGTGGTGCCTTTGATGTCACACCCAGGTATGACCATTATTATTGCAACATAAGGGATACTTCTATCCTCCAATGAACTAGTTGATGGTTGAAGGAGTTCTGAAAACACTTGTTCAGAACTTGGGCCATGCTCACCAACCACAATATTCCATATAAAGCACATCAGAATTCAATTAATTCTGAGCCCTATTCTCATATATAATAATGTCTATAATAATGTGGACAGGCCTAATCACATGTTATAACCACGGTATGTCAGCTCTTCCTGCCAAACTGAGTAGGTGTTTCGTGCACCACATCCTTCGGAGGGGATGTAAAGCCATCTCTTCTCGAGTTTGACGGCTAGTCCGGTGCTTTAACCACTAGGCCACCACGACTCCCTGCTGACAACTGAAGTCTAGCTTGTTAATGCCCCGCTATACATGTAGCTACATGGGCAGCAAATAATCACGAGTCAACCTTCAAATTCTTCAGAAAAACCTGCCTTTGGTGACAAAATGGCCGCTAAAGATTGCTGTCAGAAGTAATGACCATTACACCCCAGATGCTAAACAGCTCGTTTAATCCCACCCAGATTTTGGCTTCCAAGATCTCAGTGCCAGGTAGTAGTAATTGCTGAGTAGTTTCATCTTAACAACCTTAGTCCCCCTAATTCCCAATTCTCTCCACCCAGCCTCAGTTCCCTCCACTAAAACTGTTTTACTTACTTTATTAACTAACTCACTTCTTGTCCAAGATTCAAGGTACTTGATGTGTACGTCCTGTTGCTACTAGAGCTACAATAGACTCCTCGTGCAGTCCTATATCCTACGTAGCTGAGAGCTATTGATGAATAATGTACTGTATAAATTCGCCATGTAGATCACATTACAGGATGTGGTGCACTCAGGATCATGTTACCAAAATAAGAAATCAAATTCTACCCACCACATTCCTATGGTTTCTAGATACAACCCCCATGCTGGTTATACAGTGAATCAGTGATTGGGCGAGTGAAGCGTAGTCTGGTGGCCGTTGAAATAATTTACGTACGTTCAACGGTTAAGACTCTTATTTTTCATGGGCAGCCCATTTTATTTTTCATGGGCTAGCTCGCCCACAATGCTGTGCATTCGTCTAGTAATTATATTGTAGTCTAGCCTCGTCCCCAGGCCCCCATCCCCCTCCCCTAATATAATGCAGGAGGAAAATAATGCTTTTCATCTTTTTTCCTCCCACATTATATTAGGGGAGGGCCTAGGAGGAGAGGGAGGCCTGGGGACGAGGCTAGCTATAGTCATTTTCATGTACCGGTATTAGTACTCCTTCAAACCAGGCAGGAGCCAGGCAATGCAGAAGATAGGCAGGCAATGCAGAAGATAGGCACGCAGTGGCAATCGTCAAGGAATCCAGTTCTGGAGAGATGATAGTTGGCCAATATGCTGGTATTTTCTATCGTCGAAAGAAAAAACATAATCAAACAACTCTGTCATTTATTAGCTAAAAAGTGAATGGACTATTTCATCCTTTCTTGATGAGTAGCTGACCTGCAGGAGGAGTGTCATTTCTGCATTCTAATTGCTAAGCGCCGTTCTATTAATGGCGCCAATACTAATTTAGTAGTAATTTCACATTCTATAAAGAAGCCAATCAAGATATTTTAGTGGCGCGTTAATTAGGAAAAATACGGTAGTTACCCAGCTAAGAATCTAATACATACATGCAATAGGTATAGCTACTATGTTTCTGAAGTCACAAAATAGGTAGCTAGCAAACAAAATATTAGCCTGCAGCAAAGGCAAGTTAAATCATCCCAGCCAAAGAAGGGTCACACAATCACACAAATTCAAAGGCAACGAATGTGGTAACACTATTTACAACCGCCCATAAGGTTGCGAAGCATTGAAAGTGGTAGCTAACACTCTTTACATTCGCTCGCTCGCTTTTGAATGTTATTGCCCTAGTATATATACGCATAGATTTTTCAGCACCAACTCGCTAGTGTGGGGCTCGCTTAGGCTTGCCCCAATTTTGTGGGGCGAGCCTAAGCTATAGTGATGCAATTTAAGCAGCCTGGCTTTGCAGCAGCTATTGCTGGTCTAGCTTAAGAATCCAGCAGCCATGACATGAGAGGGCTTGGGCTTTGCTAGGATCCAGCAGCTGATGACTTGAGGCTTTGCTAGCAAGGTAGTGCTCTAGCTAGCTAGCTGCGCTGCACTGCACTGCAGTACTATACTACACTGCATGCACTGTACCCTTGACTGTATACTGCTATTGATTTTGAAATTACGGTAGACTTTACCCTCAAATAGATTCTAATTAGAACAAGTACCAGAACGTACGAACGTCGCGAAATATATATACGCATAGATTTTTCAGCACCAACTCGCTAGTGTGGGGCTCGCTTAGGCTCGCCCCAATAAGAATTCCTAGTTGTCAGAATTTGGTCATGCATGGTTTAGGTCTTTATGTAGTACGGCCCACATTATCTGGTGTGCCTGAGCTGTTTTTAATGTGGAAAAGATGGGCATGTATAATAGATAACTGACATTCACTCACTTCCAGAGCTTGCCTGTCCAAGGTTCAAATATATATCTACTTGACAGTTGTAGAGTAGCTATCAGACTTCGCCAACTATTATTTTTGTCATAATTATTCATTGACAATAGGAACTGCTGGTACAAAGGGCTGTTATTCATGGCTTTTTACCTCTGATGAGATATTTAGTGTCTGGGCAGTACAGTCTGAGGGCGTGACATATACTTTGCAGCTGCAAGGTCAATAGGTAGCTAAGTGGCTGAATAGGCCTTTTTCACATAAGCATTTTGGCTGCCCAGAGGTACGTTTGATTGCTGCTCCTCCATTTTCCAGCTCTGTCTCTACTCTAAAAAGTAGTTAACTGGTTGTACATGTATACTTTCAAAAGGAGAGCCTAGCCATCTGTGCTAATGTACTACAATTTTGTTGCAGTCAGTGTTTTTCTTAATTAATGGTCTATTAATAAGGATCCAGGAATACAATACATGTAGCTATAAGGAGGTGCTTGAGCAATTGTGTGCTCTGACATAATTATGACATTGTACATACGACCCCAGCACTACGTCTCAGCACTTCAATGCCAGTATACAGTGCCGAGACAGAGTTCAGCCCCCCTATAGCCCTGCTACGCCACTGGTGGTAACTCCAACCACCCATGGATCCCACCCCTGATCTGAATATGCATGTACAGTGGCTACATAATACTAGGCGAATGCACAGTATTGTGGGGCGAGCTAGCCCGTGAAAAATAAAATGGGCAGCCAATGAAAAATAAGAGTCTTAACCGTTG
>LWTN01000136.1 GCA_002101225.1 Cycloclasticus sp. symbiont of Poecilosclerida sp. M
GAGTCTCCGGGACTCCACTCGAAAGAGTCTCCGGGACTCCACTCGAAAGAGTCTCCGGGACTCCACTCGAAAGAGTCTCCGGGACTCCACAAAGAGTCCACTCGAAAGAGTCTCCGGGACTCCACTCGAAAGAGTCTCCGGGACTCCACTCGAAAGAGTCTCCGGGACTCCACTTGAAAGTGTCTCTTGGCCTCCCGTGTCGGCAATGCTCCTTCACCTGCTGACACACCTGTGCACGCCTGTATGCATTCAGGTGCTGTGCTATGGCTGGGATGGATTTCTTTGTGACACTCTCGACATACGCTTCCACTTCTGATTGAAGTGAGTTGTCTCCACAAGCTGTCATCGGCGCTCGTGAAAGGGTATCTGCTGTGTGTAGCTGTTTTCCTGGAACATGATGGACCGTGTACTCATATCAAGCAAATCGAAGTCTGAAACTCAAAATACGAGGAGGCATAACGTCCTACTGCTTGGTGGAATGAGAGGTTTGTGGTCGGACTCAATCTGGAATTTCCGCCCGAGAATGTAATCTCTAACTTCTCGCAAGCCAATGTGACTGCTAAGGCCTCCTTTTCAATTTGGGCATATCTCCTCTTCTCTGACATAGACCTGGATGCATAGGCCACAGGTTTCCAGTTGTCCCCCTCCTTCTGGAAGAGCACAGCTCCTAACCTGAACGAAAAAGCATCTACTGAGACTATCAACTCCGCTTGAGGGTTGTATAGCACCAGTGTTGTTGGCTTCGAAAGCTCCTCTTTGATTTTACTGAATGCTTGCTCTTGACACCCACTCTCGTTTTGAGTTGAGCAGCTCTCGTAAGGGCTGTGTGAGCTCTGAGATATGTGGAGAAAACTTCCCTAGCTGGTTCACCATGCCTAGGAATCTTCTCATCTCCAATACCGACTGTGCCTCCATCTCTCTTTGTCTTCTCTGGATCAGCTTGGATCCCGTCTTTGCTGATCAGCTGTCCCAGGAACTTCACAGACGGCTTCTTGAACACACATTTCTCCTTGTTCAGCGTCACACCTGCATCCTCAATCCTCTGTAGGGCTCTGGTCAGCTTAGCGTCATGTTCTGCCTCGCCTGCGATCAAGACGTCGTCGATCAGGCATGTGATTCCTTCCAGACCCTCAAGGATGTAGCTCATTCTCTTCTGAAATAGCTCTGGGGTACTGGAGATTCCAAAAGGAAACAGAACCGCCCAAAAAGGTTGTGAGGGTCGAGGAAGTTTTAGCTCAACAAGCTGGGGCTACACAAGATTGATGCCAACAGGGGACTCTGGCAGATTCCGTTGTCGCACTCTCTGATAAATAGGTGATTCAAGTGAATACTCTGGAGGTGCAGTAAGTACTACCTCCCACTACCTATTTATGTTTTCACAGCTTGTGGAGCAACAAGGGAATATCATATCACTTCTGAGTACCTTAGTGGCTCAGCAGTCTCCATCTCAGCCAGCCTCAACTCCATCTCAGCCAGCCTCAACTCCATCTCAGCCAGCCTTGACTCCACCTCTTCAGCTAGCACCTCAGCTAGCCTTGACTCCACCCCCGCCAGCCTTAACCCTTTCCCTGTACATTGATTTTTTGGGGGGGAACCCTGCTCTACACTTTACCCTTTCCTGAGGCCATCATAGAGGGTAAATGCCCATAGCAACCTAGTTAGCCCTGGAGGTGATAAACACATTGTGTTCAATTAGGTTACCCAACAACAAAGTATGTGGTCAGTATGGTGGTTTACATCTGATATCAATTTTTCTTTTTTATGTACATAACACATTTAGTTCTCTCTTGAAGCTTCCAACTACAGGGAACATGAGTCTGTGCAAGTTCTAGGAACATCAGCTTCAGATGGATCTGTCTAACATTCTTTGTTTGTTTGTATGACTTTATTCACTTGAATGCATGTGTGGGGAGGGCACAGTGACAAACACAGCATCCAGACAGGCACTGTGGCTATGTAGGACACTACAGGTGACTTCAGTAGAGGATGCGACCATGGCAGAGCAGCTGGAGAGCGTGTCACACTCTATGGGAACACCATACGGTAGACATGGGAGGGGTGGTAAATACAACTCTTTGAACATTATCTCAGCTGTCATTTGCACATTTAGCATTCAAAACTTGATCTAAAGCTATAGACTATCTACAGAATAACCGGTCGAGTCTAACGCGAGTGGACGCCATTTTCGAACGTTGACTTCTATGGGCTCTAGCACGTAGCCACCAGCCTTATATGAAAATTCTGAGATTGCCAGGCTGTAGAGAATCTTATTGGCTATCTGCTGGTTTGTAGAAATGGCGGAAAAAAAGTATGTTTTGTGCCGTTTTCAAAGATCGCACCTCAGTAACGACGGCTTTTCACGCTTAGTGGGTTAACTTGCAAGCCTCTCAGCAGTCTCACTTAAGTCTGCCCTCTCAGAAGCCATCATTCCAACAGGCCTCTCAGAAGCCATCATTCCAACAGGCCTCTCATGCGAATAATGGACATGTTTGAGACAAGCCATGTTGTCCATTATAAAGAGGTTGGAAATGTACTAGCAATAATTATATAGTAGAGAGCAAAAATTTCTCTGAAATAAAAAGGCAATGTAGGGTTAGCTACCTACATCATTGCCTCCAGCTATAGAATGTTAAATTATAGGCAAGCTGGTTATCTGAAGGCAATGATGTAGGTAGCTAACCCACCCTACATGGCCTTTTTATTTCAGAGAAATTTTTGCTCTCTACTAGTTTGGTTCCTTTTTTCAGAACAATAGTTCAAGTGATGGTTGCTGCTAATATAATGCAGACCCTAAGAGAATGGACTTATCAGAGAGTGCGTTAGCACTCTCTATGTAGGGTTAGCACATCAAAAAAATGGCCGCCCCATGCACTAATACAAATTTAGACCGCCCATATCTCTGTTGTTATTGGTATAGGCTGATTATAGCCTATTGCGCTAGTTGCAGCTACACCTACATTAACTCACCTCGGCTCCAAGACAAGAAACAGTGACAGAGTTGGTGGGTGCGTTAGGAGCTGAACTTGAAGGCCTGAAGAAGCAGCTTGCGTCTTCCTCCAGTGTCCCCCCGAAAACTCAAGACTGGGCTCCTACTTTAACTGGTACGAGTCGGCCTTCTACTCCTGTTGTGCCAGGAAACCACTCCTATTCAGCTCCAGCTCCCAGGAGTGATCCGAGATTCAACGTGGTCCTACATGGTATACAGGAATGTAGGAAGGGTATGTCCAGATTAGCAAGACAGGAGGAAGACCTAAGGAATGTTATCTCTGCTCTTTCCTCTGCTGCTGACACGATTGATGGGAACTCAGTTAAAGACCACTTCAGACTGGGGAAATTCAAACTGGACAGCAACAAGCCTAGGCCAATCCTGGTTAAACTTATTAGATCCAGTGACGTTATCAAGGTCCTCTCTGGGGCCTCCTCACTTTGCAAGCCACTTGTGGTCAAGCCCGACCTGCCTCGTACACAAAGATTGAGAGAAGCGATACTTCTGAAAAGAGAGGTGGAAGCTGATGGAGCAAGGTGTGGATCGTAAGTTTATTAAGTTACGCAGTTTTACCTCACTTCTAGTCAAAAATGTTATTCATGGGTCTCTCAACAAGGACAATGTATATGTTCTCTCCACTCATGATCCATCTGAGCAGGGGGTCAATTACTCCCACCCTACGGAGTCTTTGCTAAATAACTCAGAGGTCAACAATACTTTGTCTGTTTCTCACTCCAACCCTACTGCTCGCACCCAGTCTTCGCAATGACTAGCTACTTATAAAGTGTGCACTTTTAACGCTCGTAGTCTTGTAAACAAATTGTCTTTGCTGCAATCCTTCATTTATTCTCAGTTTTCTGCTTCACCGAGACCTGGCTTTCGGACTATATTTATGACA
>LWTN01000137.1 GCA_002101225.1 Cycloclasticus sp. symbiont of Poecilosclerida sp. M
AACCCACCACCTCCTCTCCCATCACCATACCCTCCTCCCCCTCCTCTGTAGCCACTCCCACCTCCTCCTCCTCCTCTGTAGCCACCATCGCAATCACCACCTCGGTCGCCTCGACCTTTGGATGAACTACGAGTAAACTCCACCCTCAATTTGTAGCCATCAAAGGTATAGCCGTCACGCCCCCTCACTGCATCATCAGCATCTCTGTTCAAAGCAAAAGTTGGTTACACAGTAATATCATGAAAATTGCACCCAACCTTGGATCATCAAACTCAATGAAGGCAAAGGGTATCCCCCCTCCTCTCCCATTGGCGTTATGGAGGTCCACATCAATGATCTTGCCATACTTGTAGAACACGTCTTCTAGGTCGCGCTCCCGTATGTCCTGGGGCAAATTCCCCACATACACTTTGCAGTCGTTGTTTCCGCTACTCATTCTCGATCTCTGCACCCGAAAACAGAAAACTTTCTCGCTCAATCAAGAGCATGTAATTACCACGTGCACGCGCGTGACCAGAATGATGACGTCATGTCTTGTATGCGCATGTGCAGATATTAAAAACCACAAAATAAAATTATGCAACAAGCTACCAAACTACTACTTTGCTGTTCTGTTGTTCTGTTACTCTTATACACTTGGACAAAATCCAACGAGTAAATTTCCCACAGAATCAGCCTCCTCTTGTGAAATGGTATTGCTCCCAATCACTATACCATTTACACAACCAAATAATCCAGGGGGGAAGCTCTCTTGCACAAGATTCACACTAAGCAGGAACCGAAATGGATCCAATAGACCATCAGGAATAGTAAATCCAGCTACAAGATCAGAGTAACGATGACAAAAGAAAAATTTAAATATGCACACACTCACGAGGTAGGTTTCCGATAGTGAGGAGTAACCTTTCTCCTGCTGATGGGAACTGCACTGTTATTTCAGTGCCTCCTTCTACGATTACTTCAACAGTTCCATCTGAGGCCATGAAAGTCATTGAAATGGTGTAGAAGATAGGATTTTCTGGTTCACAAACACTAGAAGACAACACCTCAAAACTGCCATCATTGCCGAATAAGGACAGACGAAGCTGAAAAAAAGTGTTGAAAAGAGGCAAGCAAGCTTATGACATTGCACTGCACTATCTCATAGCTTTCTGAATCTTTACTTACTTCTCCATTGAACATGCCCACAGCAAGCAGTGGCAGGGAAGCATTTTCATCTGTCACCATTAGCACCAATCCATTGTCTAGTTGTGGCTGAAATGTAACTGAAGCTGTTTGAGTTGTCTCAGAACCGGTAACTTCAGGAAGTAGTGTGCCTGTATGGTGGAATGGTTAGCTTCATGCATGGAGCTGACTGCTGTAGTGTGCGCGTGAGGTAATATTGTTTAGCTCACTCACTCCAATACAATGTTGGCAGTAGAGTAAGTACTAGCTGACTTACTGAGGTGACTGATCCCCAAGTATCCATTTCCTAACTGAGTCGTAACATAACACTCCAAATCTGTCCGAACATCGCTATAAATAGAAGTAATGATTGTTACCACCTCAATGGAGCGGAGCTATTACCTAAATCCTGCAGTGTCTCCATTGGTGGCCAGATTGCTGATGCAGCCCACAAAACTATCCCTGTGCTCTCCAGTCACATCATCATCTATGACCCCAAACTGAAGGGGGAGCTGAGGGAAGAAGATCGGCTGGTTGTAAGTGACTTCTAGTGGCTGTCCAGTGGCTGTGCTTCCATTCACAGACAACCAGCAACTCAACAACATCTGCTCGCCATCAACATCACAACTTATGGCCTACACAGCAAATTTATAATGTTACACTCCGAAGACACTGACAGTCAAGGACAACTGGCCATAAAGATGAAAGGAAAGGTTGCTTTTTTTTTGGCTTTGCTCAGATAACTTACGTACCACAGGAGTGAACACGCCTTCTTGTAACGCAGCACCATTAACAACACCACCTCCTCCAGTGTCCGATCCATTCAGAGCCAGTCCACTGCCTTCAACTGCTTCACTGAGCTCCAACACAACCCTCCCACCTTGGACGGTGAGTCTGATCATGTGACCCTGGATGGATCTAATGGTCAGCACATGGCCGTCATTCACTTGTCTCAGGTCCATGCTCAAGGTCCAAGAACTGAAAGAAAGAGCAAGCAAGAATAAAAGGCCTCTGAATTAGCTAGAGGGGTAATTGTAGATCTTGTGAGCAATCATCACAGGTAATTATAGAGGTTGCAAGAACAGACCGGATATAAGATTGGCGTGAAACTATCTGCATTTGTACTGGTACCTGCTGATGAAGCCGATGATGTTGCTGGTTGTGAGGTTGGTCTCTCCATGAAACCCTCCATGTGTACTCACAACCGTGGGAGGGCTTGCCCCGAGACACGCCCTCCCCACTGGAGTGTCAGGACGCACGGCAAGGAGCGGTTGAAGGGTCACATTGATGAAGGGGCAGGAGTGGTAGGTGATTCCATCAGGGTAGCGACGATCCAGTGGGAGAGAGGGGTTAATGAAACTCATGGCACTGCAATACGTATGAGAATTTAATTGAGCATTGAGTCTTGCTATATGCATAACTGATGGACACTCTGATAGCTAGGCCAAGTAGAACTTACTTATTGTACCTTCAGTATATATAATACAAGGCCATTTCTCAGATCATTAGATCCCTAACTGCAGTCTCTTACGTAAGTTGGGTTCAACCATTAGTGCTAAGTTACCAACTAGAATGTCACTGGCTTGTATAGATAGGTAGGTACCTGAAATTAAATGCCAAGTCTGTCATACGCCCAGTGAAGGGGGATACCCCTGATGGGAATCCAGGGAGGTCAAGGTCACCTGGAATGCCACCCAGGTAGAGAACAGGGCTCTGGCTGGATATTGCAGTGGTGTCCAGATCAATGGACAGTCCAGGAATGGATGGCAAGGACATCTGGAGTTCTCCATCCACATACAAGCTGTAGCTGTCAGAACTACAGGGACAATGGTGAAGGGAGTAGTGAAACATCTCTCTCTATAATTATAATCAATCAGGACTTCAGAGCCCCCCCCCCAAAAAAAAAAAAATTTTTTATGGGTAGTCTAGTCCTACTTGGATTATATAGGGAGGTACCTCTAGCTACCACTGACCTCAGCTCTATGAGTATATACTGCCGCACTCCCGCCTGCAGCTGTTTGCTGCTATCAAGAACAGCTCCAGCACCACCTGTTCCCGTGGCGTTAACTCGAACCTGTATCAAGCCATTGCGAAGCAGCACTGCCAGATACGACTCCTACACGTACGTAAGTTAGAAACAGTGTATCAGTACATGTACGTACATGCAGGAGATCAGTTGCTACAGTATCTTACCTCACTTAATGAAGTGAGCAAGACACCCTCGCTACTCTGCGCCACGATGGAGAATGAAATCACCCTGGCTTCATTTGCTGACACACCTCCCACTAGAGCTGCCGGGCTGTTTGGAGGCGTGACCAAGCTCAGATACAGGTAGGAGAGATAAGACTCGGTGGTGCCGGTAAATGCAACATTCGTAGTGTATATCTGGGAATGCATGTCTATAGGAGACAAGATAATGCCTGGAGGGTTAGCTTACCGATGTGAGACAAGGTGTCGCTATTGAGATAGAAATTTGTGAAGTGGTTGCCACTGAATATGTTTTCCAGGAACACAGACTGAGCAGTGATGTCTATGCAGCCACAGTATCCTATTAACATCTCAGGGATGAAAGGGACTATAACAAAAAAATAACACCATGCAATGTAGTACATTTCTAAACACACAGTGGGCGCGGGGAGCCATTACCTTTCCAGTAAGTCTTCTCTCACTCCTCCATACCAAACTCGCACATTTGTGAGGTCTGTGAAGAACAGTGACCTCACAGTGTCCAAGTAGGTTGCATCTGGATCACCGTTTATCCGAAAACCAAAATTTTCAACAAAGAAAATTGTCATGGCCCTTTCTTCACTCGCAGTGCTACTTCTGCATGGGGGATACACAGAGAACGAGTCATAAAGAATGCATAATTATGCGCATAGAGTTGTCAAAATGGCTCACATGATTGTAGCAA
>LWTN01000138.1 GCA_002101225.1 Cycloclasticus sp. symbiont of Poecilosclerida sp. M
AAAGAATTTGTATCAAGACTTGATGGCTTTGCTCAGGATACGGCAGCAGATGACCTCCATGATCCACCAGCTGCTGTCAACATTGCCGCCATGAGCAACAACAGCTCTGCTTCCTAGCCTTTCTAGCCCCTACAACCCGCCATGCTATTGCTGCTGCCTCTGCTGCCAGAAATGTACTGCTTCCGTGGCCTGCTAGCCCTCCTAGCCTTTCAACCTGTATGATGTCACTACCTCTGCTGCCAGAAATGCTATTCTGATATTTGATATTGCCCTAGCCCTGACCACTTCCTGGGTGATATCGATATCACCCTGGTTGTGGTCTGCTGTACTGGATATACAGTCCTAGTGGGTACTTTGATGTTTGACCACAGTAGGCTATAAAGGGTGTTATACAGGATTTTTTGTTAGAGGGGGGAAATTAAGGGACATGGCTATGTAACCTAGAGTATAAGGTTACTTTTTGCATGGATATTGCAGAATGGAAGTTTAGTGTTAGCACGGCTATTATAACAACAGGGGGGCATCAGAGAATGATGTAAAGCATTCATCAGAGCTTATGTGGCAATCATGCAGAAATTGCCAGGACTAGCTCACAAGTGTGGGCTTACTCAAGCTCAACCAAATAAAAATCCAATCTTCCACATGTATGTATGTGTTGACACACAATTCAGCTCACTAATTACTACATTACTATGGTCATTATAACTTGTGCACAGTGTGTGGACTTGTCCTATTTGCCTACATGCCCGATCAGGGGACGTGCCCTTGGTCTGCACCTCATTATGACATGTGCACAGTGTGCGCACTCTTCCGTGCCTGGAGAGGGGGATGTGCCCTTAGTCTGGATCTCATTATAACATGTGCACAGTGTGTGCACTTGTCCTATTTGCCCCGGATCAGGGGACGTGCCCTTGGTCTGCACCTCATTTAAATTGGTGCACAGCGTTTGCACTGGACCTACATGCCTCCATGCCTGGTGAGGGGGACGAGCCCTTAGTCTGCACCTCATTATAACATGTGCACAGTGTGTGCACTGGACCTACGCTCCTCCATGCCCGGAGCGGGGGACGTGCCCTTGGTCTGCACCATGTGCACAGTGTGTGCACTGGACCTTCGCTCCTCCGTGCCCGGAGTGGGGGACGTGCCCTTTGAGTTGTGACTTTAAGAAACCGACGTGGTATTTGACACTTAGACCTTGCACCTCCTGGGAAGCTAATATCATCTTGATAAATAGCATTGTAATGCATTAATTGTGACCCTCCAAGGGAAAAGGCACTATAGACCAAAATAATTTATGTTTTTACAGTTTATTCAATTTTAATGCACTATGAGATGAAATTTTTCATTTTTCATAATTTTTGTTTTGCAAATTTCGATTTCAATCACACAGTTTCAGGGACACGAATAATTATTTAATGGTGGTGGGCATTATTTAGAAAAAGGTTTACACCACTTGTAATAAAAAATGTTTAAGGTTCATTCTGCTAATCTTCAAGGTATTTTGGACGTGTTATCACTCCTTTCTTGCTCTTGAAGTGTCCGATTTCTTTGCAGTATCCACAGGAGTGAGTACGCTTAGGAGTAGATTCGATTTCTAGGTCTGTAGCTCCACTTTTCTTGCCAGTACTTTGAGGATCATTAGGTGCTCCAGCCTTGGGGACATTAGGAAAACGACAAGTCATGTCTGCTGAAAAGGTGCAATTGTAAAAAGGACGCACTTGATCGTTCAGATACCTTTGCCTTTTAGCATTCATACCTGGTGGGAGAATTTCTTCAGGCAGTTCTTCCATTTTCTTTTCTTAGTAAAGAAAAGCTCTCTTCTTCAGTATCATATTTTTCATTGTCCAGTCATACCATGTGACCAGGCTATTTCCAAGAACATCGGCTACAAGTTTTTGTCAGTAATGCTAGATGAAGTCACCGAAACACAAAGCTCGAGTTGATATAACTGTGACAGTATTTACGCTTGAAAAGTCCGAAAAACCTATCAGGCGCAAACTTAGTATGCCCAGCCATCATGAAGGACAGAGACACACGTTCATTTCTTCCTGTCATAGAACGCCATAGCAAATACTGTATGGCTGCATTATTTTTATTTTGACCTAGGCAGTTGTCAGCCTGAAGGAAGAGTTCTTTTTCATCACCACGTACCATACACATCCAAAAAGTGATGCACCAGGCTAAGAGTACTATTAGCCCCTTTACCAACATAGCAGGCTTCGTCAATAAGGTAAATTGTTTAGGCTCACAACAAACCCCATCGTCTAGCAGTCTTAAAAAAATGGGACCTGGCTGTAAAGCATTAGAGGGGTAATATACCTGCTGGGCATAATCAAATGAATACTGCATTCGTCCACTATAGTTCTCACTTGCATCGCATGACTCCTCTTTGCAATCCTCACACTTTTTGTTATAGTACTTGCGTTCAGCACGAGCAGCTTCTAGATGCTGCTGTGCTCTACGGAGGCGATCAGATTTCTCTTCCTCAGACAAGTTACCTGAGCGAGTGATTAAAGTCATATTTTGTTGGCAGTCCCAGCAGAGGTCAGTTGCTGGCTTTGAAACAGAAATATAGGGAAGCAGTTTGTTCCATAAGTCTAAAAAGGTACTTTTGCCTACTGACCTCTTTCCATCTCTCTGACACGATTCTGTGTTACGATATACCCCAATTTTTGTCATATCAGTAGGAAGGAATAAAACCCTTTCATCTTTAAAATTGGGGAGTCTACCAGGAAGAGGGAGTGCTACAGCTGATGCAAAGTTAGTTACAAAGGTAAGCATATCATTTAAGGCTTCACTAGTAGTATTTGCAGGTGAGCGACCTGCTAAACCATGACATCTAGGGGTTACACCGTGCTGTCTGTAGTGATCCACCAAGTTCGTATAACGCTTGTTGGATATGCCATGTAAAAATAGAAAAGTTTTCCGACATAGTGGCCTAGCATTGACATAAAACTTGGCTATAGAACTGGTACACCTGCGGGGCTGGGGAGTTGTACCACACTCGAAATAGGACCATTTAAATTGTGAATGGATTTGACCTAACAAGAGAGCATCAAGATCACCACGTGAGAACTGTTTACAGTTGTCTCTGAACTCTATTAACTCAATATCAGTTAGTGTTGTACTGCATGCTGTCTTGTTCACACCCAGCTTACAGCCACAGATGGCATTATGGAAAGCACTCACTGTACTCCCTCTTCCTGCCTAAATTTGATTTCTATTTCTACAGTGTTCATAGGTGTTCCCAAGTGGTGTGTTCCTTCTAACACTGCTTCACTGTCTTCAGAGTTGTCATGGGTGTCTACATAAATGCGTTAGCGCATGCGCATGGCAGTACAGTCATATTATGCATGAACACATAAACAACAACAATGCAAGTAATGTGACAAACCCCACAAAATGATGATCATTCTCTCACTTTGCGACTATTCAATGCTAATTCATCAGTACACAAGTAAGGATGCATGTACCTACAGCTAGCAATTATTTTTATGCATAGGCATAATTTGTGAGTCTATGAAAAGGGACCTTATTGCGCACTAGTTTAATTTACAGTACGGCAGTTCTTAGGAGAGAAAAAAAATTCTACTATTTTATCTCAACAGGAACTTTGGTCTTCCCTAACTACCTACCAAGTTTGAGAGGAAGGGAAGGGTGCTAGCGTATGGCACGCCGTAGGTAACAAAAATATTTCACTCGAAAATATTGCAAAAATATTACTGTAATCATGTCCAGATGATAATTATGTGACCAGCTGTGGGAAAAACCAACTAAAAGCCTTAGTTATTAATTTTGCTTTTTTTGCTGTTTTAGGATCTCTGATGTCTAAAGATCATGTACTCCAAGTTTTATAGCAACTGATTGTATATATTTTTGGTTATGTGCCACAAAGCATCACACTCAAAGCATCACTCGCTCTGCAAGATAATTCACGTTTAACGCGTTGCAGTAATTTTTGTGTCCGTAATCTTCCGCATACTGCCACGTGGTGATCGTAGGTCAAGAAGAAGGGCTGGATAAAAAAAGGTGAGCAGGCAACTAGCTAACGCTAGTAAGTCATAGATTAGCTCTAAGACTATCCATGGGTTGCTTTACTTAAGT
>LWTN01000139.1 GCA_002101225.1 Cycloclasticus sp. symbiont of Poecilosclerida sp. M
GATCAATCCCAAACCCATTGCTGTCTTCCCCACAGTGCTTTCTATAAAAGGCCAGCTACCGACTTCCTGCCAGATTGCGTTCTTGAGCTTCTGCTTGGCAGGAAACCATGTGGCCTGCACTAAAACATTTAGAATACACTTTCCAATGTCAATGGTGCACTTGGTTGCATAACGCACATGCCTGCAGCGAGTGCATGATGTAACCTTGAGCATCATTCTTGTGCAACATTAAAAGACTTAGACTCAGGAAAGACTTAGTGTGTTCTAAATATCACCTTGATTATATTCCACAAATCACCTTGATCGTTCAGCCAAAATCACCTTGATCGTTCAGCCAAAATCACCTTGATCGTTCTGCCAAAAATCACCTTGATTGTTCTGCCAAATCACATTTTTAGCTCAAGATTTCTATTTAGAGCACATATGTGGCTAATGGCTGCATTCAATGAAGAGAGTGAAGTAAGATTTTAAAAGGGCAAGAAATAATGCCTGCATAGAAGTAGCTAGCTATAGGAGGGGCCAGTTCAGCTAGCTAGCTATATATAACTTGTCTATGCCTGCCATGGCCAGCTAATTAAAAACCTCAGTACATAATTATGTTGGCTACACCTGGGCTTATGCACATAGGAGGTATTATATCTTGGGGTCGGAGGGTATGCTTCCCTGCCCATTATAGTGTAGCTATGTCTACGCCCCCTCTCCTTCTCCCTTGTAAAATGGGTGCTCTTGAGTGTGGTCTAGATCCCCACCTCCCTCTATAGCTGATGGTGTAAACTACAAATCAACGCTGATGATGCAATGACTATGGCAGGAATCTAAATTGAAATGCACACACACCTGTGCAAATTTGCTTTCGTGCATACTTCTACTTTTCATCTAGATTATCCCACAGTCATTTACTGTGGAATATCAATCATTAGTCACTGATTGTGAAAGACATCTCGCTCAAAATGGAGACATATCTTCAACTGAGACACTTGTACAGGCTATGCTTGGTCTTGTAGAAGAAGGGATTCAACTATTGTCAATATTGCCGAACATTCAGTAGTTAAACTGATGCATAAGCGGTTTATGCGGCTTGTAATATATGGATTTAATGATACTACAATTCCACCAGTCGCAGTTCTTCCTTATTCACTGCACTATTCTGGGTGTGCGGGTCGGCCAAGAATACTTATTAATATTGAGGCAGTAGAACTCTTGAGAAGCAGCGGATATACTTGGAATGAGGTTGCTTGTGCCTTGCAAGTAAGTAGGTCTACTATCTGGAGATGATTAAAAGATTCAGATTACAAATACAGTGACATTAGTGATGAAATGAATTAGATAGCAATATAACAACAATACAAAGAGAAAATCCAAATTGTGGCCAACAGCTCATTCGTGGTTATTTGAATGATCGAGGTATCTGTGTTCAGCGTTACAGATTGCGTGAAAGTGTTGTAAGAACTGATCCTCTAAGGCATCTTGTTAGGTGGCATCAGGTTATTACCCGGCGCACTTATTCTGTAAAGAGAAGCAACAGCTTGTGGCACATTGATGGACACCATAGCCTTATCAGATGGCATTTAGTTGTGCATGGTGCCATCGATGGATATTCCAGGATGATAACCTTTTTATCTTGTTCAGACAATAATCTTTCTTCTACTATATACAAGCTCTTTTTAGCTGCTGTAGATGAGTTTGGGTTGCCTAGCCGTGTCCGTTCTGACAAAGGTGGAGAAAACATTTTAGTGTGCCGTCATATGATAGCAACAAGGGGTACAGGAAGAGGAAGTCATATTGCTGGTTCATCAGTTCACAACCAACGGATAGAACGCTTGTGGCGTGATGTATATAGGTGTATCTGTTCCACTTATCATGAGTTGTTCTATGCGATGGAAGCCGTCGGTGTTCTTGATCCCTCTAATGATGCTGATATTTTTGTGTTACATAATATATTTTTGGCAAGGATAAAAAAAGCCTTAGTCAATTTGCAAGAGCATGGAATCTTCACCCCGTTCGAACAGAACGGAATTGGTCTCCACAACAGATCATGATAAACAGTCTCATACGAGAAGCAGATGGTACTGATACTCCTCCCTCCGGTTATGGAATTGATCTTGCAGGACCTGTTCCAGATGAAGAGATTGGTACAGTGGAAGTTGCCTCCATTAGGAGAAGAAAACTTGCTTGATTTTTTTCAATTTGTTGACCCTGAATCAGTGTTTGAAGACTTTAGTTTGCAGCATTATGTAGAATGTAGGCAACTACTTCAAACTATGCTGTAATTGTTTTATGATAACCTATCAAGGACATTAGCTATGTACTTTGATGATTTTCTACTGTGTATATAATTATAATTATATAGCTAGCTAATTGCATGAAGTAGCTAGCTAGCTATAGCTATAGAGGACCTCATTTAGACAGACATGGCCTCTGGACTAGCTAATAAATCATGGTCCCTAGCATAAATCATGGTCGACCTGTAGCTTAGCTAGCTACCTAATGGTGTGAACATAATTACCCTGTGTGCAGGTTTATAGAGGCTGAATGTCACAAGTGCAAGAAGATTGGTCACCTGTGCACTGCACACGAGCAAACATATACCTTGTTTAATGTAAACAGTCCTGGCACTCCACATGCCATGGTTGTCAGCATCAAGATGGATGGGGTTCCAGTGGCAATGGAGTTCGACACTGGTGCTGCATTGTCCTTGATAAACCGGGAAACTTACCAGAGAATCAGCCCATTGAACCAGCTACAGCCAGCTCGGGTGCAACTCAAGACGTATACAGGAGAAAGCATCAGAATCCTTGGCACTGTTACTGTGCAAGTTGAAGGCCAGCAGCTGTTGATACATGTAGTAGACGGGGAGGGGCCAAACCTGTTGGGACGTGACTGGATTGGCAAGCTGAATGTAAGTGTTAACCATCATGTGGGTGCATGCAACCATAGTGGTGTGGATGAATTGCTCACTAAGCATGCAGTACTATTCAAGCCAGATCTGGGGAAAATAAAGGGTTTTCAAGCAAAGCTTTATGTATGCCCTGGAGCTAAGCACAAGTTCTGCAAGGCTAGAACAGTCCCATTTGCTCAAAAAGAGGGAGTTGAATTGGAGCTTCAAAAGCTCGAGAGTGCAGGTATCATTTCTCCTGTACAATTTTCACAGTGGGCATCTCCACTTGTACCTATAACAAAAAAAGATGGCAGTATTAGACTTTGCGTGGATTTTAAGGTTACCCTAAATCAAGCCTCGGAAACCTACCCTGTACCAAGGGTGGACGAATTATTTGCATCACTAGCTGGTGGTAAACTCTTTACAAAATTGGATCTCGCCCAAGCCTATCTACAAATTGAGCTTGAGGAGGGCTCGAGGGCCCTTGTTACTGTCAATACCCATAAGGTAACATAAGGGTTTATTTCAATTTAACCGATTACCTTTTGGGGTAGCATCATCGCCCGCAATTTTTCAAAGGTGTATGGAAAACCTGTTGCAGGGATGCAAGGGAGTTACTGTTTATTTCGATGATTAGTTGGTTACGGGCACTACAGATCAGGAACATGTAGAAAACCTAAACCGTGTATTTGAGGTTCTGAAAGAGGCGGGTGCCCGGCTTAACTTTACCAAATGTGCATTTATGAGACCTAGCGTTGAGTATCTCGGGCACATAATTGACCAGCATGGCCTACATCCTACAGAGGAGAAGGTCAAGGCAATAAAGGAAGCCCCTAAACCATGCAATGTTACGGAACTACGGGCTTTCCTGAGGATTATTAATTATTATGGGAAGTTTCTACCCAATCTCTCTGCACAGCTGGCACCCTTACACGAGTTGCTCTTGAAAAAGTCCCAGTGGCAGTGGACAGGGAAGCAGGATGCAGCCTTTCAAGCCGCCAAGGATGCCCTACAAGCAGAGGCACTCCTGGTGCATTATGACAGTGCCAAACCATTGGTGTTGGCATGTGATGCCTCCCTGCTGGGGCTGGGAGCAGTTCTTTCGCACATCATGCCTGACGGTACGGAGAGACCTATAGCATACACCTCAAGAACGTTATCTGCAGCTGAAAGGAACTATTCTCAACTGGAGAAGGAGGGACTGGCCGTGGTCTTTGGTGTAAAAAAATTTCATAACTACCTGTATGGACGCCAATTTAGCATTGAATCCGACCACCAACCCTTATCTCATCTATTTAGCGAATCACGACCGATACCCCCCCTTTGGCCTCATC
>LWTN01000140.1 GCA_002101225.1 Cycloclasticus sp. symbiont of Poecilosclerida sp. M
AATTATTTACAACTTCCCAAAAGGTATAGCAAAGCAACGAAAGGTACATAGTACTATTTGCAACCGTCCAAAAGGTTGCGAAGCAACAAAAGTGGTAACACTCTTTGCCTCCGCTCGATCGCTCGCCTTTGAATGTTAGCGCCCGCCTAGTTACCATTGCCCTAGTATATATAGTGAGCACAGAGTAAATGCTTGAACCAAAATATAATGAGGTCAGATCTAATGAACATACTTTTAGTGACGGCAACTATTTCTGTTTCCTTAAGGAGCTCTGCAATGGCCTTCATCAGGTTGGTAGCATTGGTCACCAAAACCTCAACAGCCCCTGGCCACAATTCAGGATTACCTATAATTATAGCAAAGAAATAATTAGTGTGATAATAATAATTATGGCACTATACTGTAAATACTTAATAATTACCAGCTGAGCACCTCCACATGACTGGAACCAATGTCTTGATATTGTGGATACTTTAGTGGTAATGATCACAACTTCCTAAACAATTACGTACAGTGACTAGTCACTAGCTATAATCATTTTTTGCACTTAATTACATTTACTCCCTTAAAAAGTCTAATCATATCTTTTATTTGCTCTCGAATTTCTTCCACCTTTTTCATAAGATAATTGATGGAACTTGAATCACTGTGAAAATATCGTCGACTGTAAGCTTCACACACAAAAGTGCCAGAATCATGACATACTGTACTAATTGTTCCACCTCAATGATTATCCTGACCATAATATTATCTCTGGCACATGTGACCATGGGACTGTCAGAGTTCAGATCTTCGCTGATTTTAGTCTTTAACTTCTTAGTGGCATCCTGCGGTCATGCATGTACATGAGAAGCTGAGTAAGATAGTAAATTACCTGGAGAATCTGAGTGTTCACTTCAAAATCTGCCAGCCGCTCTAGCAAGATAAGATAGTAAAATTTGTATAATATTATGTACATGAATCAGCATACTTGGGACGCAATCGTTGGCTATTCTGAAACAGCAGTCATCTTTGAAACCCATCACATTCAATACTGCTGGAGCTGAGGCTTGTTCAGTTGGTGTGAGGTCAATGACAATCCTGGGGGGATAGTCACTCAACTCTGAGAATTTGATCTCTGTATATTCCGGACGGTCAACCTCCATCTTTGAAATCTACAGAACAACAACAATAAAATTAATGTTATAAGCAACCACTGCACACACACTTACCTTCGATCTGTCCATGAATACTGTCCAACTCTTTGTTTTTTCCATGACCAGATCTACTTGATCAGAGGTAATTATCACTTGATTAAAGAATGTCTTTTCTTTAGCCTTGTCAGGATACTCCAGGGGAATCACCTTGTCACAATGCTGCAACATTGTCATTCACAATACATCTACAGTCATACACACATTAGCTACAACATCATACCTTAGGGTGCTCAAGGCACATACAAAAGATGGCTGTGATTTTAATGCCAGTGACTGCCTTATACAATCTTGCTGAGTAGAAATTCTCTTCTGTATGAATAAAGGAATGTAACTATACAACAAATGAGTAATTTAGTTCCTACTTTTGTTTCCACTCTGTTTTCTTCCTATTTTTAACCATGAAAACAATTTCTTCCGCTTTAATCTTCCATGGCTTTCCCCTGGACTAAACTTCACAGAAGAACTATCAAATTTCAGTTTGGAGTCAGAGTTTTCGTGTGCAGTTAAAGTGATTCTGGCCTTCAAGAACACCATCTCTTTGCAGTCCTCTGCTGTCTGAAGGTTAGAGGTATGCCCTCTACATTTTCACGAAATTCGACTTCATTAGTTGTTTTTATCATGTAGGCAGGACTGGCTGACTCCACACCCTCTGGCATTTCATATGATCCACTAAAACCAGTGGTAAAATTCACTGGTTCATCTTTAGTAGTGGAGTTTCTAGGAATGGAAAGAGTTGCTCCAATCTCATCCTTCAGGTTGATCTCTCCCCCCTTGGATGTGATAGTGTCTTGTCTTTGAGGTGCAGGCTCAAATTCTCCTTTAGGCACAATTTCTTGTCTTGAAGGTTCAGGTGAATTATCTTTGGCTTTCTCAAGGTCTACACAGCACATGGTAATTCCATGAGGGCACTATTAAGGGCAGTCAGACATGGGAATGCTAGTGCACTAATGGAATGCAATTACATGTAGTGTGCTTACTCCTGCCATTTTTTGGACGTGCTAACACTACATGGAGAGTGTTAATGCACTCTCTGATACAATACTACAGAGGGTTACATTAGTTGTGGTACATATTAGGGCATGACTCACCTTGCAGTGTAGATATTTGCACTGCAAGACTTAAATTGATGTCTATTATCTGTTGTTCACAGGCTTGAATGTTGTCCTCCCAGTACTCCACACCCCTCATAAGCTGTCCACTTCCTTTCTTCTGAATACCAGCTATCTCCTGCATGCAAATAACACACATGGAGGTAATGGCCTGGACCTCATGCACTGGTCACCTCACTATACACTCATTACTTACTTTTTTGGCTGACATTATGCCCCACTGCCTCATTGCCTTCTCCTGTGATCGTACGTAAGTGAGAAAGAGAAACAGTGAGACGGTATTAATTGGAACACAATCAAAAACATTGTCCTCTACAAGGTCATATGACCATGAAAGCGCCCTGTCCACTTTTGACGGCAGATATATGCTGATTCAGCATTTTGTGCTGAAAAACTGACAAGGGTGTTGTAGGAACACTGAACAAGGCATGACTATTAAACCTAGGGAAGTATCTCTAAAGACACAAGGTTATGCTTCATGTAATCTAGCAGGCCAACAGGGAACCTGCACTGGCACAAACATGCTGGTGGGAGGGAGGAGCTGACTTAAATCTTACTGCATGTCATGATCACCTGCATGGCTAGCTATAGCTAGTGGTTACAGAGTGGTAGAATGTCACAAACAATTATGCTCACCTCTTCTAATTTGTCTATCTTGTCCTTTATCTGAGGGGAATTTTCAGACAAAACAAATTAAAGTAGTTCATGCGTATAATTATTAACATGTCACGTGGGTTTATAATTAGCCTCCGAAACTCACAATCAGAAGGAATGGGAAACAAGAGCCACTCCCCTCATATCCATGGACAACCAAAAGACATGACTGTATCAGTGTTTGATCTAGAGAGTTTGATTTGGGGAAGTGTTGACCCATACGTATACATGCATGCACATTGTATTCAATATCAGAGTGGGTTAGCACTGCAACAAAGCGGTTAGCACTGCGACAAAATGGCCACCCCATACAAATTTTAGCCACCCGTATCTCTGTACCACATCTGCTGCTGGTTCTGGCACTTGGCATCTCCAAACTTGTGGCCAAGGGAAAAGTAGCAAAATATCTAGCTGGTCAGAAGATGGCCTTTCCGCGCCTGTGCAATGTCAGTCACCTGATGAATGATCATGCCACCTTTGCATGCATAATGCGTGCAGCCCTGAGAGTGGTCTTGCCCCATGTTTAATCCTTCTGGAGTTTAAATAGCATGTAACTGCAGCTATGATAATGTATATCCTCATTGACAACAAATTTATGACTTGGAGGGGGGCTTGGGCAACCAAGGCACCCCAGCCCCCCTGGATTAGCAGAGATAAGGGATGGCTATAGTGTATTGGATGGCCATTTTGCGGTGCTAACCATGCATGGAGAGTACTACTGCACTCTCCGACATAATAGCACTGAACAATATTTACCTCTTGCGCCATAATCTTCTTCAATATTGAGCTACACCTACACAAAAAATGACTACTCAACTCCACATGCTGATGAATTTTGATGGGATACTTAGTCACAAAAAATTATGTGCATGTGCACAAACTGTCACAAGTGATATGTACATAATTGTGTACTTTCTATAAAAAGACGCAATCTAAAAGCTTAAAGTTTTTGTCTCGGCACCAAAGTGCCGAGACATAGTGCTGGGATAGACGGTGTATGTATGGTACGACTCTTCATGTGCTAGATAGGACAGTACAAAACTTTAACATGCACGTAAAAGTTGCCAATGCTCAACAGCAAGCAGAGAAGCCAAGAACACTACAGCAAGAACAAAGGCTACAGTTAAGGTATGCGAGTGAGTGAATCAACAGGCCTGCAATCTAGGAAGACTAGCAAGAGAGATTAAAACTTAATTATGGATACCATAAAATGCGCATGTGGCCACTGCAAAATATCTGGTGGCATGTTAATTGACTACCTTATATGAACTCCAGCTGGCTGAGTACACACAC
>LWTN01000141.1 GCA_002101225.1 Cycloclasticus sp. symbiont of Poecilosclerida sp. M
AAGTCTATAATAATTTAGTCCATGTTCTTCTGCAGTGGAACTTGGAAAAAGAAGTTTTATCACTTTACATTTCGGATCGTACATGATGCTTCTTCCACAGTCACAGCCATTTTTGGTGTTACAACTATGTTTACTAACTTACCTAGAAGTTCATGATAGCATAATTTCGGATCGTACAACATCAATAGTGACTAGTTTTTGGTACGTAGTGGCTGTAGTGTTCAGGAATCAAGAGAGTATAGCAGGCTTTGTATCACTCTACGTAATGTACTTTTATATCTTCATCGAGTTTCTTTTTCTTGCCCTTGGCAGAAGTCAAGTCTATATTAGTCCATGTTCTTCTGCAGTGGAACTTGGAAAAAGAAGTTTTATCACTTTACAATTCCTCTGCCTCGAAGCGCAAATTGTCATGGAGACACAGATTTGTATGCCTCGCTCATAGGAAGATACCTTGACTTGGGGGAAAAGGAGATTGTTTTTACTACATTGAACAGATGAGTTCAAGGAGCTACTCTTTGTATCACTCTGACTTTAAATTCATTTGCTACTTTACCAGCTGACCCCGAAGCTTCCTCAGGGAAAGACATATGCAGTCTATTGCCGCACCGAGTTCTTTTTCTTGCCCTTGGCATAAGTGATAATTTAGTCCATGTTCTTCTGAAACTTGGGCATTAGCCATTCACATTTACATTGTGTGCATGTCTCATTACCTTCTATAAACATGCAGTTGTACACCAGACCCACGTGCGCGCACTGCATAAATTGCGCGATGACCTCATAGCAAGTGAAAAGGCTCCATTATTTGTATGTAGTGGATGTTTTGTGTGATAGAGAGCTTCGTGGCTGTAGAGATATAGTCTGGTATACAGTTGGACAGGGTTCAGTCTATTATTTTCCTCCAAGGTGGCCATAACTACTGATCCCTCAAGGAGCTCACGGTATATACATGAACACGTACATATGATCAAGACCATGATCAAAACCATAATTTTGGCATAATTTATTCTTCTTTGGGCTGGGGAGTTACCTATAGGAACGATTAGTACCCTTCCCGCACTGGCCTGTGATTTCTTGAGATCTGGACTTTGGTGGTTAGTAATGTCGGTAGTTCTTCCGTAGGCTTGCCACTACCTTCCTTCTCCATTAGTCTTCCCACTCCTTTTGATCAGCCTGTGTTTATAAGCTCAAGCCTGATATCTTCCCAATTGATCCGCTATAACTGCAGACTTCACAAGGTAGTGCAGGTTATGAGGTCTTGTTTTTTTGTTATTGACCATCAAAGGAGAGTCGTAGTACCTTCGCAAAAGATATAGTTGTTGATGAACATGCCTACGTACATGTACCATTATTTTTTATCATTAATTTTTTCAGAGGTGATTGCTGTGGCAGACAAAGCGCTTGAAGCTTTGAACCGCTTGAGGTCAGGCATTCAGGCTGAAAGAAGAGTTGCCGGCCGGAAAAAGAAGAAGTTTTATCTCTTTACAATTCCTCTGCCTCGAAGCGCAAATTGTCATGGAGACACAGATTTGTATGCCTCGCTCATACCAACCAATGGAAGATCCCTACAACAGAAGGTGAAAAGGATTCACTTGAGAAAGCTGGCTTAGGGGAAAAGGAGATTGTTTTTACCACATTGAACTTGTCTGCAGATGAATTCAAGGAGCTACTCTTTGACACATTCCCCAAGCTTCGGGTAGGTGGAGGTTTTCAGCTCCTGAAATGCATGGCCAACAGCCGCAAGGTGGAGGTTCTATCCATGGCTATGCATGCCTCTCCTGCTGCACTGAAGCAATGAGTGGGAAATGCCAGGACCTACATCCGTCCCATCCAGAGGGATTTGGATTTGACCCCAGAATCCATTGCTGTTGAAGTTGTAAGTGGGAAAGTACATACCTACAATGTTTATTTATCTACCTTTTTACAGCCCCTTGAAAAGTGTCTCACATGCCACCTGACCTACCCTTTGGACGAGTTGCCAGCACATGCCCAGGAGTGTGTCAAAGCTATGTGAGTTTTTGTTGTTGTTGTGCAGAGTTTTCTTTTCCTATGCGACCGCATACATACCAAGTAGATAAACATAAGCTGTAGATCTAGACCAGCATGTGTGGACTAACATAACAGCCAGCCATTTTCATGCTTTGCATTATAGGCATAGCAGTCTGTGAAAGAGCTTAGAAATACTTTAGCCCATCACACTTGCTAGCTTCATCACATTTGCTAGCTTTATGCATGCTTGAACAGTGGCTACAGCCCTAGCTAAGTAGCTACTAACTTACTGCAACCTTTTGAAGCCTTGGAGCAGCTGTTTATACTAAGGGTCGTCATTCGCATGAATTCAATTAAATGGCGTCTATCATGTTGCAATTTGTGCTGTAACTCTGCAATGGTGGGATAAAAGTTAATTTCAGCTTCTAATGGGGATTTATGAACTTTGAAGGTTGCCTATGAGCTGAGTTCTAGATTACAACATTTTGTGTTTTTTTCCCCTACTTGGTATGTAATCTACTTGGTATGTAATTAACTTGGTATGTAATATGTAAGTTTGTGTAATTATGCTTGTTTCCTGCCATAAATTTCTGTACATACTAGTCGATTTTTATAGGGAGGAGATAAGGGAGGAGGAAGAGTCATCAAGTGTGGTCAAGACACCTGAGGTATTCAGTGACTCAGAGTGCTCTGTAAGTTTTTTTCTACTTGGTAGGGGGGGGTTGGTTGTGTTCAAATTGTCATAGGGGCTTAAGTAAAGTAGCTGGGGCAATCTAGTGTTCGCACATTGTGAGCTCAGACTAGTTTTACGCTGTGTACAATAAAATCGACACACTGGCCTGGAGATCTTGTGATAATAATTATGTATAACCTGGATTTTGTAATATTGTGCAGGGTCCATCTTCCCCACTTCTTTTTGATGACCCGGTGTCCATTGAGGATGATGCCACAGTGTCCATTGAGGATGATGCCACGGTCCAACAAGCCATTTATCAGTCCATTGAGGATGATGCCACGTTCCAACAAGCCATTTATCAGTCCATGGTAGCTGACGCTGAAATTGATGGAATTGATCCTGGTGACACCCTTCTAGAGAACATTCCTGTGGTAAGAATGTAAGCATTGCTCTAGCTGAATTATATCTGCCTAATTCTCATGGCTACCAATTTCAAATGGGCTGACAATCATTATCTATAATATTTTGTCCATTGTTTATAGTAGTCCTCCAAGAGGTACATGGACAACTAGCCACGTGGTTAAAATACTTCAGCAGAGATACCTCCTCCCCTTACAAAGTAGACTTTGTCTGGAAGTCAGAAGAGAAAACATTGTCAGAGATGCCATCAAAGAGGGGAAAAAGGATAAATTTAACCTTGGGAAGCTGATTAAGGTAGGGGAATCAATGTAGAAGCTGGTATCAGAATTGGACTTGTGTCTGTAATGCACTTGAGCACGATAGATGTGTAGGCAGTAGTAAAAGTAGTCCCACCCTCATCTTCTTTTATATTGCATGAGCAATTAGAGTCCGCCAACGTGCCAAAACATAAGCCTTTTATAGCATAACAAGTCAGTGGCTCGATCTGTAGTCACATGAAGTATAATACCCTTATAGGCTACATTGTAGATTATTTAGTGGGGTCACACATTTTCTCTCTCCAAATTAAGCCAGTTCTCTAGGGCCAGCCTCATCATTGCATGCAATGATGATCCCATGCACAATGTTAAATTTTAGGTGAGGTTCACTGGAGAGACCATGGTGGTCCCAGGAGAGAGTTTTTCCGGTTATTTGCATTTGCTGTGCAAGATTATGGCTACTTCAGGGGGGGCGAGGAGAAGAAGTTTTTCCGTCAAAATGTGTTGGCTATTGAGGCAAGTCGATGATTAATAGTGAGATACCTACGTACCTAAGCTATAACATTGGTACTCGGAGCATGTAATACAGCTTAGCTATACCCCCCCCCTCCCACACACACACACAGCCCTGTATATCCAATCAAATTTGTGTTACTTGCCTATAATACTAGTTAGTAATTGCAGCATATTTTTCCTCCTAGAATGGCGATTTCAACGTCATAGGGAACTATGCAGCCATGTCCATCATGCAGGGTGGCAGTGGCATTCCCTTTCTAGCCTCCTCAGTGTTAGATTATTTTTCTTGTGGGAAGTGCACTGGCATAAATGTCAACATGGATGATATCCCAGACCCTTCTTTGCAGATTGTCTTGCAAAAGGTAACAGATCTGGGTGGGAAAATTGATGCTTGGGGGTGGTATATGAGAGGC
>LWTN01000142.1 GCA_002101225.1 Cycloclasticus sp. symbiont of Poecilosclerida sp. M
ACAAGGTGGCTGTAATGCGATTTTTTTCAGAGCTTGTTGTACGTACTTGAATAGTCTTCTTTCCTCTCTTATCAACAACTTTGTTCGGAACCAAGTCAAGAAAAATTGGTGTTTCATCCATAATTATTGCAAATCACTGTTGTCGTGAATTCAACTTCACAAAAAGTCTGGATTTTATTTTCAAGATCTTTGGGCAGTATGCACTCGTCAAACAAAGATTCTTCAAGATCCATGACATAAGTTTTCTTCTATCTCTGGAGGATAAGTTATTTTTCGACCTTGTTAACACGCTTTCCAGGATTCTTTATTGTAGCAACTTACCCACCTTTGAACATTTCTATGATGAATGCCATAATACCTGGAGGCTTTGCGGATACCATGGTGTCTTGCATAATTAGCAACCTTGCTCTTTTGTCCTCGAGAATACATTCTATGCTTTTTTTAGTGCACTCACTCTGATTCAGAGCTAGAAGAATAGTCCACCAATTTGGCAGCAACTGGGGCTACAGCTTTTCTAGGTCGACCAACAGGACGTTTCTTTTTCCCAATTACAACAACCCCTTGACTGCTATACCCCCCCTCCCCCCTCCCTCCCTCCCTATTCACTGAGGTGGGATGGACTGGTCTCCAGGTGCAATCTTCAATTGCATGCCAAATTTCACTCGGGGAGTCACCACCTTAGATGGAATTTCCTTATCTACATGTGAATAGCACATAATTGAGATATCTATCAGCTTAACACGCCCCCTTAAGAGCAAGTGTGGGCTTAGGGCATGGACAACCTGCGCCTGACTCCACAGAAACTTCATCACTAGATGCCTTGCTGAAATAATACTTCAGAGAATGCATGATCGCAATGCAGCTAGCTGTCGCAATTCAACACGTGCTCACGTTCTAATTATCAACGCACCACAAAATATTTTTTCATAATGTTGGCGCTACAATTAGAGTGACGCCTTAATTAGGAAAAATACGGTCCCTGGCGATTTAGCCGTGGCGACCCTTTACTAAAATAAATTTGATCTTGGCATGGTGCAAGTAGAAACGGCTCTCAGCTGCCTGTAGACTATGGAGGTAAGTGTATCTAGGTGTGCTATGTTGTGTAGCTAGGTATAGTATTCAGCTAGCTATATTGTGTAGCTAAGTGTATGTACTCAGCTAGCTATGTTGTATGTACTTAGCTATAGCTATGTTGTGTAGCTACTCAGCTAGCTATGTTGTGAGGCTCTAGGTGCTAGCTATGTTGTGTAGCTCTAAGTGATAGCTATGTTGTGTGCTAGGTGTCCATGAAAACGCAAAAATTTCTCCAAAGAAATGTAGCTACATCATTGCCTTTAGCTAACCAGCTTGCCTATAGAACATTCTAGGCAATGATGTAGGTACATGGCGGAGAATTTTTTTCGCTTTCTATATACATAATTATATATTTTGTTATTTGCTAGCCCCAGAAAGGAATTATCTCAGCCACGGTGACCCCTTACCAACAAATCAAAAGCAGCATGATAGCCAGCAAGACAATAGTTGGGAATTATCTCAGTGACTTAGCCACGGCGACCCCTTACCAACAAATCAAAAGCAGCATGATGGTAGCCAGCAAGTAGCGTAGCCAGGTGTGTGTGTTCAGTGTATGTACTCAGCTAGCTGTAGACTATGAGGTGCATGCACTCAGTTAGCTAAGCTATGCTATGCTATGTAGATATAGGTGTATGTGAACTGGAGTTCCATAAAAAGTCGATAGATATGCCAAAAATTATCCGAAATAAAATTAATAGGCTACCTACATCATTGCTTCAGCTAACCAGCTTGCCTATAGAGTATTCTATTGGAGGCAATGATGTAGGTAGCTAACCCTTTTATTTTGGAATTTTTTTGGGCGTATCTTGTTTTATTCACAGTAAATGCTTCCTTCACGCAAATAATCCCCCTTCCGATGTAAAAGGAAGTAAGAGAGTCGAGCAAATAAGACTAGCTATTAAATGGGTAGGATTTTAATGACACCCTAGAACTAAGGCTAGCCTAGGCCTTTCGTGCTCTTTCTAGCCGGCCGGCCTTCCTATTACCTTAGCCTTGGGCTGGATCCATGGAAGAACTCAGTGCGTACACATGCGCTACAGTACGGGGATCTGGCGCTAGGCATGCCGGCAGTTAACACGGGGACTCGACATAATAATTATGCTAGCTGTAATACCTGTAAATTGCATCAAAAGTGCTTGCAGCCACGCCATACTTCAAACTGGCATTCAAGGTAGCTGCTGGGAGCAGGGTGGAAGCTAGTAGTCTCGAGCCAGACCTTATTTTCTTTTTTTTTCTTTGGGGGCGTGGTCTGTCGAAAAACATGCCAAGTTCGTCTCGCATTAATACATTGTCCAATAATTTATTGGACAGGAAGTGAAAAAGGGGTGGGGTGAAGCAACCACAGGCTTTAAAATGTCCGCGACATAAAATTAATAGTGTGCAGTTACTACTTTCCACACTACTAAAATACTAAGCCGTAATGGTGTGCTGCCTGTGCAGAGAAGCTCTGTCTAGAGATCGGCGTAGAAGGCGAAAGCTGCATGGGCAAAGCTGCAAAGCAATTTTTGAAAAAATACAAAGCCTTTCTCCAGTCGACTAGTCCCTCTAGAAAGCTTGACGTCAACTAGAGATGAAGGGGCTCATCTGTGCAGCAACTGCGAAGCCCAGATCAAAACCTGGAAGCCAAGGTTTCAGAGATGAAAACCCTTGCTGTAGCCAGTTGCAGTGGTGTTAGGGAAGAGGCAAGGTTGCATTCCAGAACTGAAAATTAAGATTATCAAACCCAAGCGCCACTGCACTCTCTCGGATAGCTGCATCCATCTCTGCTATAGATATAGCTCTATGGCTTAAAGTAGCGCGCGCACGGTTACTTAAAAAAACCACATGCAATTACCGCCAAGCGCATCCTGCCTGAGTGTAAAAAATTGCTGACGGTGCAAGACGAAGTCGACATGCTAGTTTGACCAGACCCTTATTTTTTCAGGGTCTGGCTTGCGAGACTAGGAAGCTAGGGATCGACTAGATTCACCCAAGTTGATGCGGGGCCATCTTCCGAGACTGTACCGGAGCCGCCTGCTACCCGAACAACTTGCTCGGGCCACCACGTCCACTAGCCCCTGCATTTGAGAGATTTCGCTCTCTAGTCGGTCGCTGGAGGGGGGTCTGCCTATTTAACCCTTTCCCTGTCCATTGATTATTGAGGAAATTTTTTTCCTTGACCCTGCTCTACACTTTGCCCTTTCCTGAGACCATCATAGGGTAATGCCTATATATCAGAGAGTGCGGTAGCACTCTCTATGTAGGGTTAGCACGTCCAAAAAATGGCCGCCCCATACAAATTAGGCCGCCCATAATCTCTGTTGTTATTGCTATAGGCTACACAAAACTGATTATAGGCTATGGCACTAGCTGCAGCTACACCTACATTAACTCACCTCGGCTCCAGGACAAGAAACAACGCCAACATAGCCACGCCCAAAATTCTCAATCATTGTGATTCGTTCATGTGCACATAATTATTATTATTCGTATTGTACATCAGTGAGCCCAGAATTAGCCGTGTCGACCCTTTACCAACATAAATTTGATCGTGCAAGTAAAGACTATGGACTCACAGGAGGTAAGTGTACTTGTCTGTGTAGCTAGGTGTATGTACTCAGCTATCTATATATGTCATACTGCTCACAGCTTTGGAGGCCAAGGATATAAACAGCCTGGTGAGAGTTCAAAGGCGCTCAACTAAATACATCTTGAACGACTACGACTCTGACTACAGAACTAGATTAATCCAGCTGCATCTGCTTCCGTTAATGCACTGGTTCGAGCTCCAGGACGTTATGTTCCTCGTCAAATGTATCAAAGAACCTCCTGTCCTGACAACTTCGATATATTTGACCATATCTCCTTTTTCGTGTCACCAACAAGATCTTCTGCATCTAACCACCTGAAGTATAACTTCTGCCGGACATCGCACTCTCATCATTTTTATTTTAACCGCATCGTTAAACTGTGGAATAGCTTGGCACCTGCCATAGACCTCTCACTCACTCTCTTCACAATCAGCAGCACCTGTGGGACCGCTTCGTCACCAAGTTCGACCACGGAAACACTTGCACATTTCATGTTGTCTGTCCATGCTGTAACTGTCATCACCCCCTCACATCCCTTAAGTTAATAACAACTACANCAGTACTTGGTGTTAGTCTGTCACCATCTAGTACCAAACTCTACATGTCTCTGTTTCAACACACCACACCAGCTCACTAGATGTTGTAAAGCCTCAATTATTATTATTATGTTGTGTAGCTAGGTGTATGTACTCAGCTATAGCTAT
>LWTN01000143.1 GCA_002101225.1 Cycloclasticus sp. symbiont of Poecilosclerida sp. M
ATGCCACTGTACATGGTACTGGGGAGAGGATTCCTATGCCACTGTATGTGGTACTTGGGGAGAGGCTTCCTATGCCACTGTACATGGTACTGGGGAGAGGATTCCTATGCCACTGTACATGGTACTGGGGAGAGGATTCCTATGCCACTGTATGTGGTACTGGGGGAGAGGCTTTGTACATGGTACTGGGGAGAGGATTCCTGCACCACGGTATGTGGTTGGGGGAGAGATTGAAGTGATTTGGGAGAGAAGCTTCCTCCCTCACTGGATAAAAACATGCCAACAGTGACAACTATCACTGGTACTAACCTGATGAGGCTAGGTCATACCCACAATTTGGAACCAGAATAAAGTCATATCCACAATTTGGAATCAAAATAAGTCCATAGCTACACATGAATTGGATCCAACACACCCAGGAAGGTTTCTTACCACCAGATATCTACTGTAGCTATACCTGAAGGATTCCAGATATCTACAGAAGGCTTCCAATAAGAAGATGAGCAAGCCCTAAGGTAAAGATCAAAATTTCTAAGTGAAGGAGCTGGGAGGACCAGGTAGGTAGGTTGCTAGCTAAGCACCAGTGCTGCATGGACAGTGCTGCATGGAGCACTGCACCAGTGCCACATGGACAGTGCTGCATGGAGCACTGCACCAGTGCCACATGGACAGTGCTGCATGGAGCACTGCACCAGTGCTGCATGGACAGTGCTGCATGTAATATTGCACTGTGTAGGTGGAGGAGGTAAGCAAAGCAACTCTTAGTGTAGACAGTGCTGCATGGACAGTGCTGTATGGAGCACTGCACCAGTGCCGCATGGACAGTGCTGCATGGACTAATGCATGGACAGTGCTGCATGTAATATTGCACTGTGTAGGTGGAGGAGGTAAGCAAAGCAACTCTTAATGTAGACAATACTGCACTGGCGGAGTTGTATGCCTCCCCAAGCACTACGTGGGGGAGGGGGTTCCTTTTATAGCACCTAACTCCCACACATAGAGCCTGGGTACGAGGTTACTAAAGCATTAGCCTTTGATCGATATACTCTAGCATGAGTAGGCTTTGCTAGATTATGCCAGAATTTTTACCTATAATGTCTAAAATTCTCCAGTAAGTAGTGATAATTCTCAAGAAGTCTACCTATAATGCTTGCTAAGTCACCTATTATTCTTTTTTGTCTGAGGCTCTGAGCCCTACATGTGACCACGTCTCTTTAAAGAGAGTGACAGATTGACACTTTTTATAATCATGAGCTACTCAGATCTAGAGTTATAATAAAATTATTGTAACATTACACTATAATTATAATCCTCTGCTGGTGTTTTTGTACTACTTACATTCATGCAGTACAGCAAATGCATAATATATTGGTAGATTTGTCCCTAAAATTCTGAAAAACTTACCTAAAATGCTAGCATTATTCTCAATGCTTATATATGGATGCCTATTATTCTCAAAAAAATGCTGGCATAATCTAGCAAAGCCTAAGCATGAGCAGTAGCCATGTTTTCATGTTACAGCTATAGTCATATGCATCCTGGTTACCATCACCTTGGTTACTATTATTTCACTTGTTTGCCTTGCTGTCTTGTTTGCTGAAATTGCTAAACTGAAAACTCAATTAGCATCTCCCCAGCAGACATCTTCCAATTGCGCAACATGCAGTTGTATGCACTATACAACCAAACACAGCAACTGAGTGACTCCATCACCATGTTACAGCAACAGCACAATGCATTTGCACGCCCTTTCCCCTAGGCCCTGCAGGTGCCCTTGATTCAGTCAGTATAATAATTTAGGAAGGGTATGATGTTTGGTGGTTGAAAACAATGATAAGTGCGTTTTAGTGTACAAAAATATTTATAAGAAGTGATTCCACTCCTTTGTAGCTGTGTGTGTAAAACAACCAGAACTTCAGAAGGTTCCGGAAAGATGGTGCTGATAGGTTGCTCCATGAAGAATGCATCATTATCCGATTGTCTTGTCGTAGCTGCACTTCCATGATAAGTTTTATATACAATAGCTAGTTAGCCATGCAGGTAAATGCACGTTTGCTAATATTATAATAGAGACATCTTATCTTTAAACATGGAGCTTCTTTTGCAAGACAAAAAGCCATTAACATTGAATAGTGGCTGTTTATACCCAAGACATCTATTACATAATTAGCTATAGCTAGCTACCATACACAGGAAGGGGCCTAGAAACATTGAAAATAATATGCTAGAGCATGGGGTCCCTATATTAATTTTACAAGGGGGGTCCCCATATTTACTGTAGATATGGGGATGGGGGTCCCCATATCTATGTAAATATGGGGACGTGGTCCCCATTTCTACAGGGTCCCCATATTTACGTGACACCGGACGAAATATATTTCGTCCGGACGATAAAATTATAGGACGAAATATGGCAGCTATAATTATAGTACAACCATTGGAGGCCCTCACCCAGTAGTGCCCTGAGGGGTAGAGAGAGACTTGCAAACATGAAGTAGCTGAAGGAAGCAGTCCTGCAGTGACTAGACTTGAGTAAATTCAGTGATGATAACACTGATAAGAGTGGCATCCAATTCCTCGATCCTGTCAAAAACACAAAACCTAGGTGACACTGTACTCTTTTTGGAGTCTGTGGACATCTCCTAACAGTGGTGACGTCTCTAGTCTTTGTCCTCATTTTCCTCCCTTACACTCATAATAATATATTATACTGCTAGGGTATAAAGTATTGTAGGAAAGGATTCCGCTGGTTGAATAGGCTCAAACCACTCGAACTCCTGGACTTGTACTTGCCCGTTATTATAAAACACTCGATATTGGGCTCTTGCCTTTGTTTGCTACATATGTTCTCACTTGGAGACACCAATAACTTATGAGTCATATATTTACCATCACTTTCACAGCTAGCTCTAATGATACATGAGTGGTCTGGATTTCTAGTAAGGTCTAAGTCGCTTTGCCATATTGTAGAAGTTTCAATGCAAGGCAGTAGTAGCTCATCGTACTCCCTGCTTCTTCTTTTAAAAGCATCATGCATCACTTCCACCTCCTCTAGCTTTTGCAAAGACAGCAACATGGCTAGAGATTAAGGAGTAGCTAAGCATATCATTTCCAAGTCGCACACTAACCCACTTTCAGACACTACTCTACATATGCACAATGTTGCCACCCGACATCACTCATAGCTAAGAGCTGCATGAACATTTACTGGACGAACATGTATAATTATAATGAATATCAAGGCAAGAACAATGTCCCTTCATATAATTATCTATCTAGAGCTGCGTTAACATTTACTGAACATGTATAATATCAAGGCAAGAACTATGTCCCTTCAATAATATTATTAGGCCAATGTTAATGAGAAACATGTTTCTGCTCCACCTCCCTCATCAAAATTTGCTACCTCATGAATTTGGTGGTTTTTTGTCATTATTAATTTTGGCCAGCCAACTATGGTTTTCCTAGCCTCTTCCCCAGGCCTCCCTCTCCCCCTCCCCTAATATAATGCGGGAGGAAAAAAGAAGATGAACTTAATTTTTTTTCCCTCCCGCATTATACTAGGGGAAGGAGAGAGGGAGGCCTGGGGACGAGGCTATGGTTTTCCCAGCCAACTATTATAAACAGCTGGTAAAATGCACATTAATCATGCACACCTAATCTACAAAGTTGAACTGCCTTTGTGCATATCTTAGTTTCCCACCTTACTCTCACTACACTAGAAGAAAACGTGAACTTCAGTATGGCAACATTTCCCAATACACTTTCCTACACTTGTCCTGGAGAAAGTACTGGGAAGTGTACAGGAAATATTGCCCTATACTGACTTCAGGAACAGCTATACTTAGTTCAGGAAAGTTGAAGGAAATTAGTGCCAGGAAATTTAGCTTTCCGTCCAGTACTACTCTCGAGCTCACTATCGCAAAATTAAAAGCCTCTGACATGATCAAATGCATATGAGATAATGACATTTTTTACCCCCCTCCCTCATGTGTTTTGAGGATTTTGAGGAGCAGAAACATGATTGTCACTAACAGTTGCCTTATGCTGTACTGTACTACTGCACTGGCTCTCATGCTCCACGGAGCAATATGTTGCAGGTTGGCAGCTGACATGGAAGTGAAACAGAGAGGTCAGATCAGATTAGCTGTAGCTTGAGATTTTAGCTAGTCAAACCTCCCAACAACGGGACTCCGAAAAACGGCCAGACTCTCTACAACGGTTAAGCCGGTCCACCCCAAGACATAGATGATAGGACTATAGTTCCAGTAGAGTATCCACTGATGGTATAGTAGAGTATCCACTGATGTTACTATGGGTGTCTTCATAATCAAATGCATGTGTGCATATTTGCTT
>LWTN01000144.1 GCA_002101225.1 Cycloclasticus sp. symbiont of Poecilosclerida sp. M
TGGGACTTAGCGGTGGCTCTGACAACAGAAGAGGTAAGCCTAGCTAGTGGTAGCTAGCTATTCTGTAGGTAGTCTACTTTTTTAGGAATAAGTAGATGAAGTTTTGAAAGCTAAATGCATATGACAGCTGAGAAAATGTTCAAAGAGTTGTAAATGACTTATTCACTTGAATACATGAAGAAGCATGGGTGGGGAGGGCACAGAGACAAACACAGGATACAGACAGGCACTGTGGCTATGTAGGACACTACAGGTGACTTCAGTAGAGGATGCGACCATGGCAGAGCAGCTGGAGAGCATGTCACACTCGATGGGAGCACCATACTGTAGACATGGGAGGGGTAGTGCTGGGATTAGGCGCTCGAATAAGAAGCCGAGTAGCGGAAGGTGCTACCCATACTGCGATATCAATACAACTGCGTGAAACTCTGAGAGGGAAGAGGTTTAAGTCCCAGGTCGATACGCAGGTATTGCAGAAAGAACTACATCCGTCGTTCTGAAAGACTCCAAAATTCCAGCGTGGATGTACTGGTGATATGGAGCATAGGGAAGGCAAGTCAATAATAGTGCCACAAAGTATACAATTTCGAGAAGGGGTGTGGCCCATGGCCCACAGTGTAGCCCCTCCCCTTCATTAGCAAGCAGCGCATACCTACAGTGTAGCCCCTCCCCCTCATTAGCAAGCAATGCATGCATGCATTGCCATCAAGGGCCATATCGACCCACCATGCATGAGGACAAGGCCATAATTCCACCTGATGGCCTAGTCTCACGCGCAGCCCCCTGTTGAAAATAGGGGTCTGGTGACTTGCCTATACACAACTCGTCCCATTCCCCAGGAATGTGACGTGTCATTATTGCACCGCAAAACATTCCAATGTGACGCAAAACATTCCAATGGGACGAGTTGTGTATAGGCAAGTCACCAGACCCCTATTTTCTAAACAGGGGGCTGCGAGGGCCAGACTACTGATGGCCCTGTGGAGCACCAGTGTGCTGGTGTTATTGGTTAATAGCCCTCCTGTAAATTGACACATGGGTGTAAAATAGCTACAACTGAACCTTGACACCAGGCCTTAATTGATTAATTGACACTCAAAAAAAGAGCTGTATACAATTATGCTCTAATTGACCACATCATGGAGATGACACTGATGACACTATCAGAGTTTTTTCTCTATGCCATGCCCAACTAAGTTCCCTCCAGGATTATGTTGAAATAAGTGTAACGTTAGAATTAGCCATAGCGATATTTTTTGTGGCTCCAAACAGATTTATTATGCTCATGTGACAAGCTATTATGCTCCCATGAGATTTAAAATAATGCCAGCCTGCTAGAATGTGCCAAGGCCTACTTGACACATGGCTGTAAATATGTCACCTTGACACAAGCTTCTAATGCAGGTGGGTCCAACATATGGTCGAAAAATGATGAGTGGATTTTTAAACAGTAGAGGTCTCAAAGTGGCAGAGCAACGTGTTGGAGAGTCTTTACACCGTGTTGACCCCATGCATCATACCATCCGAAGAAACATAACTAACCGGTCTATTAATCCTCAGATTTATAAGGCCAATTATTTTGGTCAAAAACTGCACATAGACCAAAATGAAAAAATAACGATGTTTGGTGCCACCCATGTTTGTGCCGTGCCATTGATGGATTTAGCAACAAGATTGTAGGCTTTGTTTCGATGCCCATCAAGTCAAATGAGGTCATCTATGAAAAGTTGTATAGGTAAATATACCATGGAGCGGCCCATTTCAGGTACATAGTTCATCTACTACACTTATTGCAGAGAGATTTCCACTCGGTATGGGATTTTTGACAGAATCATAGTAGATAAAGGGCAAGAATGGAATTTACTTCTCTTCGTGAATGCAACCTTGCGTTCCCTCAGGCATGATACTTCTAAGCCTCCACATGTTCAAGTTTCATCAAAAAAGGTACTGTCAGATGCATGCAATTGAGTGAGTCTGCTGTGCAATGTTAGTGCTTTGTTGGGGGTGTGAAAACCACTAGCTGGATTTGGTGCAGCTGGTGTGGGCTATGGGCTGGGCCTCTTCTTACACATGGGAGGTACAGAGGTTTTTTGGCAGCCTACAGGTGGGCAACATGGTGGGCAACACCTTGCAGGGGGTTTATAGGCCCTAGTGCATGAGGTGTGAAATGCCTTCAGTTCCCCAAGAGTTCCATGCAGCAACATAGCTAGCTCTAGCTACAAAGCAGTCCAGGAAGCAAGTGGGAGTAAGCAATAACCTTTTCAAATCTGTGGGTGATGTTATGAGAGGAGGTACATAACTACATTAGGTATACTAAGTATCAGGGTGCAGAATCGTATGGTGGAACCGCTTCACAATCCTTTTTGTTGTTGCTGCTGCTGTTTGGGGGCCTGCATTGTGTTTGTCTGACTGCATTGATGTAATTCCTGTGGTTCAGTGGAACCAGGCAAATTATCCTCTCTTTTATGCTATACTACAATGTGGTTTCTGCTAAATAGATGGAGGGGAGTGGACTGATGGTACTGATGGCACTGTAAAGGTGTCCACAATCATGCATGTCACCTAGTATGGCCCAAATAATTTGCCTAGCCATAAACTCTGGCTGTCTATAATAATGGTCACTATAATATTTATAAGCAGGTAGCTTTGCAAGTTGGTTGTCAGATTGCAAATGCTGGTCTTGCATGTGTAAGCTATTATTCTAGTTCTTCAGGGCTAGAGGCATCCGTATTATCATCCTCAGACCCGAGATCCAGACCGTCTTCTTCTTCATCGTCTCCAGCTGTTTCTTGGAAAGGTTCCAAGGCGTCAAACTCTTCAAACTTTTCAGAAAATACCCTAGAAAGGTAGCAGAAGATCCCATCCTCATCGCAATCACTCTCTACACTGTCAGATAAGCCGAAATCGTCGTCAAAGACACGATTCAGGCAATCGCTAGCATTGAATCTTTCCGCCATGATTCCAAATAAAACGTCAGATAAATTCAGGGCTGGCCCCCGCCCCGTATGTCCGGCGGAAATTGCACAACAACCAGGATGTAGAGTATCAACCGGCGCGCGCCTAGAGCTGTGTTAGAAGTCTATAGTGCAAACACCGGTGAGTTATGAATATTTATAAGGGGGCGGGGTTCGGTGCCGCATGTATGCGGGTTTGGCCTGCAAAGGGTTAGAGATCAAAGAGAAATAAATGGTAGCTGATCAGATCAAAACAAGCATGGTACAGTCTATTTCACCACCTTTGCAACTGGGAGAGCAAAATCACACGAGAACTCCATCCTTGACAATAAGCCACAGGGGGGCAAGACTAACCTACTTTGATGGTCAAGGATGGAGTAGTAAACTGTGATTTGCTCTCCCAGTTGCAAAGGTGGTTATTTTGATCTAGAGACTTACCATCCATTTTTGGTCATGCCACGTGTGCGCAAAGAAAGGGGGTGGGGCAGGACTAGAATTAGAAGGTGGGGTCTCAACCTGCACCACTGCAATTATTTGGGTGTGGCTTTGTCCTGCATGAGCGCAAGCGTGCACAAAGAAATAAATGGCAGCTGATCAGCTTGTTTCCAGTGCCCTATTCAGTTAAGAAGCCAGCATTTGCGCAGGCCCAAATTTAATTGGTCCTAGGAAGAGCGCGTTATCAAGAAGCTCAAAAAATTGTTGGTGAGCGAGCTGTTGTCTAGCTTGCCTCTTAAACGTTTTTGGAAGGTACTTTGTTCGTTTTCTGGACCGCTCTACTCGAATTTTGTGCAGCTGGAAGAGTGAGAGTAGGTAATCTGGGTTTTTGTTCACTATGTCGAGGATGTCTGGAACACCTGGTTAAGTGTATATGTGGAGTACATAGGTCCAGACACAAACTATGGTGAGTGAATATAAAACTATAGTATGCTTGTTATTATAGTATAATAATGGAGATATTGCGTCCGGGGTCTTTGTGGGTGGTAGTTCATGATCACTACTTTGTGTGTAATAGTACAGTTTAGTGATGGTCATTTTTGCTAGGTCACATGAATTGGGTAGTTTAGTCATTGTCGCATGTTGTGATATTATACATAATTATGTTGAGACATGCATGCCTCTCTCTGAAAACATCATCAATGAGATCATCCACTTCATTTTCCAAACTGTTATCTTCCTCATCACTGTCTGATTGTTCCACGTCATAGTCATCACTTCCCTCCTCCTCTAAAACCTCATCTTGTACCTCTCTCTCTTCCTCATCGATTGCTGTTGTCTTTGTTTGAGTTTTTGCAGTTGATGCACAGGCAGCTTGGACCACAGAAGAGGGTGCCTTTCCTGCACTTGCACCTGTTGGTAATGCATCCTGTTTTGCACTTGCAACCACTTCTAAGGTATGCAACGTGCTCCTGTACCCCT
>LWTN01000145.1 GCA_002101225.1 Cycloclasticus sp. symbiont of Poecilosclerida sp. M
ATGGCTGGCAGGCTGTCATGTTATAGTTGGAACATGCTGGTCTAGATCTACTGAATTGTAGCTTGTGTTTACCTACTTGGTATGTACGGTCGCACAGAAAAAAAAGAAAGAAAAAAAAATGAGAATAAGCACTTCTGCTTACCCTGCATGCCTTGTCACATCATAGCTAGTATGCACACGTGCATGTCATGGCCAGCAGCTAACCATGCATAATTATGCCAAGCTGATTAGGGTAATAATAATTAACAAGCGACTGTGCTTTTGGCGATACCGTACCGATAACAACTAGTTAATTAATTAACTGGATAGGTATGGCGGTGTCAACATAAGAAACTCAACACGGGCACTGAACCTGAGCAATACTAGCAGTGCCTCCAACCAGCACATCTTGGAATCAGTCCCCAATTTTTCAGGAGCAAATTCTTATTTGGCCCTAGTCTATAGATCTAGTAATAATATAGCTAATACTACCAAAGCAGTATTTTTTGAAATCCTTCAGTATTTTCAATAGTAAATCAGTAAAAATACTGATACTTGGAGGCACTGTACTAGTCACAGATTGTCATCTCTTACTTCATATTTTGCTAGTTGGTTGTAATTGTCTCAGTGTCACTATAGCTATATCATAATAATATCAGGAGAGTGCATGGTAAAAATAATTATAAATTGTATGGTTTACAAAAGTTAAGTTATGCATGCAGACATCACACCACTCACAACATAATCACAACCATAGCTATCTTGCCCTTGAGGTCATAATAATAGCTACAATCATGAAACAATACATCAATAATTAATTAATGTCAGAAATTATTATACAGAGATAAATTCTGCTTGTCAGTTAGCTACGTAGCTATCACTCTGCTATATAGCTAGCTAGCTACCATGACAATATCACGTTGAAGCATCGAACGGTGTTTCGTAGTTTAGGCAATCTGCGGGGACTGTGTTGCCCTTAGCATTGGCGTCAAATGGAGTTTCGTAATCACTATTAGGAACTGCAGCCAATGTCTTGCCTCTATTTTCCAACCATGGGGCGCTGCCTTGGGGGCGACTGCTCCTGGCCACATTAGAGACAGAGTCCAAAGGTGATGTGGGCATTGGCGATAAACTGATATCCTGGAGCATGTGGTAACCGCTGTCGATATCACTCTCAGCCTCCACACATCCGTTCAAGTTCTTGTACTCTGAAGAACCTCCAATAACTTCGTCGTACTCGGCAGGAAGCTTTAGGTCATGTGACGACCTGATTTGAATGACATCGTTGCCCAGCGTCATTCCCTGCACGCCTTCAGGGATGTCATAGTTTGGGTTTCTGTTGAGGTTGTTGTTGGCGGGCTTCGTGCTTGCGCTCAGACTTCCTTGGACACGAGTGGGAGGAGGTTGCTTAGCTTTGACAGGTGCCAAGGGAAGTTCGTAATCACTGACTGGTGGGGAAATGGCGGGATCTATTTCTGTATATCCTTCAATATCCTGAATACAATATAATAATATCATTTCACAGGAAATGTTAATCTGTCTCTGTAAAGCCTGAATGCATGTAGCTAGCAAGTTATGGAAATTTTCATTGTAGATTTTCAAAGTTGGAGACAAACCACTCACACAGCTAACTCCTATAGCACATCACCCCAAGAGACTGAGAGGGGAAAACCCCTTGAAACTTAACCCCCATCCCCATAAAAGATTAGCCTTATCTCGCAGTATTCTGTCCCAGTAATATAGCTAGTGTGCGGATTAGCTTTTAGCATTCCATAGCCAGATATATCTAGATGAAGCTGGTGTGGTCCTTATTGTAAATTATTAAACTTAAAGCTGCACACAACGCCAAGTATATACCCCCACAATTCAGTCTGTATATACTTACCTCATCCTCATACACTACATCGGGTATTCTGATTTGGTTGGGCTGCTCATTGTTGACATAGACGTTTGGTGCAGGGTAGTAGCGAGGGTCCTTGTCGCTGGGTGACAGCTGTGGAGAGGTTCTCTTCTGATGTGGACTGGCACTAGCTTGCTTCTTGGAAACAGAAGCGGCAGTGGCAGCTGTTGCAGTGCTTGTGGACAACTAAAAGGGAGTGTAAATTACACATGATACTACAGACGTCATCGTCATGCATGCATGCATTATGTAAGAGTACAATCTTGTGTAAGGCTGAACGAGATATTGAGGAGCAACTGCTAAGTCTCTAGACATGCAGCGCAGCTAAGTAGAACACCACCACCCATTGCACAAAACATTCAGAACATCGAACACCTAAATATTGCTAAACGCCACCCACTGTATGGAATAGGGACTCCTCTAAGAAAGTCAGTTGGATTAAGGGTGGACTGTTTGAATACATGCTTGGCCACTATACTGAGGTCCTATTGATGTGGTGTCATCTTATGGCTTTCAACACTGTATAACCTTTGCTCTCTTCATCAGTTTTAACTACTTTCTTCACCAGTAATCCCTGTAATATGCATAACCCTTGTGCTCTTCCTATAGATATCACTTGAAGTTAGTTGATGTACTTACAGTATCAAATTCATTGGACAGGCTTCCCCTCGTTCCTTGGGCATCATAACTACCTCCCCTCGCATTGTGCTCGTGCTCAGAGTGTGGAGGCACACTGGCACTATCCATATTCGTCATGAATGGGTTCTCGTACGTGAACTCCCCTGTTTTGAGGGTGTTTGAGGGGAGTTTTGCATAGTCAGCCACCGCGCCATCGGTGGTGGTGAGGATGTAGCGGAGAGGATCCTCCAACATCTCCGAGAAACGAGGGACTACTTCAGAGAAAGATGGACGACTCTCAGGCTCAGCCAGCCAACCTAAAATTATAGGTTCATTGGAAATTGGGTATAAAACTACTTTAACTGTGTTAAATCGCGTCATTGAAAGGTCTTGTGCATTTTTTTGTTACATAATAACGTATAAGTAGTGTATTTTACATAAGTAGGCTCAAACGCTCCAAAATCTCTGACAAACAGCTCTGTCATACTTGATTCGAGTTATAAAGCCATTAGGTGCACTTCTCCCCCATAACATCAACTTACATTCCAGCAATAAGGCATACACCTCAATAGTGGCAGTTGAAGGCTGTTCCAACCTCTCTCCACTGAACACTGACCTCAGGATCTCCTTGGCAGACTTCCCTTGATATGGACGTGCTCCGAATGTCAGTACTTCCCACACAGTCACTCCATAGCTCCAGACATCGGACTTGTGGGTGTAAATCTTCTTTCGGAGGCTCTCGGGAGCCATCCAGCGGACTGGAACCTGTAGTCATTGGAGAGTGCATAGACCATGCTCTAAATTAAAGGACTCCTAGACACACTGCAGTATAACATATTTAGACGGCAGCATAGACCAGGATTCCAATATACCTATTAGATAAAAGGCATGACATTGTGGTTGGATTGGGTGCATTAATTAACTCAATCCCAAATCTAGACTATTGACTTGGATTGGATCTGGATTTGGATTGAGTGCAATTAATCTCGGATCTAAACCCAGCCAGATTGTGAATTACTCTAAATTTTTTGCGGGCAATCAGTTGGACAGAGGTGGGCTATGCTGTGGATTCGGATTTGTATTATAGGTACGTATAATTTCAGGTTCGGTATCTGCACATTAATGCTTACCATTCCACCTGTCGACTTGTAACCGTCCTCACCAACAGCAATCAACTTGGTTAGTCCAAAATCTGCAATTTTGACGCAGCGATGCGATTGGACGAGAACATTCCTCGCTGCTAGGTCACGATGAACCATCCGTTTCTCTTCCAAGTACGACATGCCCTGAATATAGCCAGACTATTTTTCAAAATACTGTGGCTTATGATATGAACAGACAATCTATTGATGACCCTTTACCAAAAAGTATTGCTGACCCTTTACCAAAAATTGTTCGAACCCTTTACCATAAAGCTGCTGATGAACCAAAGCTGTTATATTGCCCATTGTCATAGCCCTTATTTCTTCATCTACACTATAATGATATGCCATCTTTGAAGGTGGCCCCAGTAAATAATAAAAGCCCACCATTGCCATTTTTGTGCAGAAGTTAAGTAATAAAAGCTCACTATTGCCATTTGTGTGCAGAAGTTAAGCATGGTGTGAGCATTGAGCGAGTCTTTGAACTTCTTCAGGTACGATATCAGAGCCCCGAGGGGAACAAACTCCGATATCAGCATCATCCGCTTTCCCATGGAGAGGGCGTACAGCTTCACGACGTTGTCATGGTCCATGGTCGCCATGACCACACCCTCCTGGAGCAGCTCCTTGCTAGCCTCTGCTGTGGCCGTGCCTTCGTTGAGGACCTTGATGGCCACATGATAGCGGTTGTTGTCCTTGTCCTCAGGTGACCACCAGCCCTGTGTGTGTGTGTGTGTGTGTGTGTGTGTGTGTGTGTGTGTGTGTGTGTGTGTGTGGGGAGGGGGGGGTGGGGAGGGAGAAAGATAGAGAGAGTGTGAGATGTCAATAT
>LWTN01000146.1 GCA_002101225.1 Cycloclasticus sp. symbiont of Poecilosclerida sp. M
TGATGATATACAGAGTGCTTGCAGGTGATGTCATTCCACACACACCAGATATACTAACCATATCCAAAATGGCCTCCTCTGTAATACTGGCTCCCTAAACCTCTTTACTAAAAGAAGAGTGAAGTTTAAATCGGATCCACCATTTAATCCACTCACATATGAGAGTGCTAAAGGCTAACACTCCCAACACAGACTGGAGAACGAAACTGTAGCCTTCAGCCAAGTTGCATAACTGCTTCCCTTCAGTGGATTCATTAACTTCAGGTAATAACCTTGAGTTATTGTCCATTCTTTTAATAATGGGTGGGTGGGTGGGTCAAATGGAGGCTCTAATTGGAATATGCAAAGGTGGCTCTAATTGGAGCTGAAGGATGAGGTGGGTGGTTTTGAGCAGGCAGAGGGTAAGTCCATTAATGATTCAACTATGGTTTTCATGTCCTATGTTTTATTGAAAGTGTGAGGTGAAGCAGAGGTGTTTAATACCTCTGTATCGGAGGTGCATCTCTAGCTCTGCTAGCAGTGATGAGAATGACCGCTACATTCAGTCTAGCAAGATTCGGACCATGCACTTTCAGCCAGGGATGCTCAGATTGCCCATTCCCAAAATGGAAGATACCTGTGCACGCTACCTTGCTGCACTCCAACCTGTTGCACCAAGTGACGAGGCGTTTGTCAAGACTCAGGAGTTGGTACAAGATTTCCAGCATAAAGGAGGAATTGGTCATGGTGAAGTTACTTGTGATCTGTGGTTTGTAGAGGGTTGACCAATTGTTAACAATGTAGTGTTGCAGGGGAAACTGATTCTGGATGACAGAGCAAACAAACACACCAGTTACATATCCAAACCTTGGTTTGATATGTATCTCTCCGACAGAAAATCTGTAGTACTCAACTACAATCCATTTATTGGTTTTAAAGATGATCCTACTACAACAGATCAGGTATGTATGCGTATATGTGTAAGTATGTATAATGTACCTCCTCCTGCAGGCAATGAGAGCTGCCAATTTTGTCTGGTCAGCTGTGCGCTTCAGATCAGCCCTTTTAGATGGGAAACTAGAACCTGAAGTGTATCACCTAAATCCTGAAAAAACTGACACAGAGGGTTACAGGAATATGATGAGGTAGAGGGATAGGGGTGGGTGGGGCACTCCCTAGACAGCCATGTGTGTAACCTCTTGATTCATGTAGGTGGCTACCTCAATCTTTGGCTTGCTATGGGTCTTTAGCATGGAAAGCATTTCCATTAGATATGAGTCAGTATTACCGCCTGTTTAACTCCACACGATTTCCTGTGTTGGGAGGAGTAGACGAGCTGAAGACTCATGACCCTAGTGTTGGGCACATCTTGGTATTGCACAATGGACACAAGTACACATTACAAGCAGTGCAAGATAATGGTGAGCGACTGATTACCTGAGTCAACATGGCATGATTGCATGCCTCAGGTTTGCCAGTGTCTGCTCGCACTCTCTATCACCAACTGCAAGGAATTTTAGCAGATGCAAGTCAACCTGCATCGCATCCACTTGGTTATCTGACAGGTTTGGACCGTGACAAATGGGCAGAGCTGCGAGAAGAGATAGCAGTCCATAACCAGGACCAACTCACTGCTATAGACAGTGCCTTGTTTGTATTGTGTTTGGATGACAGTGAACCTACTGCTGTAGACTCCTTGTCCCACACAATGCTCCACAACTATGGTACCAACAGGTCAGCATGATCTGGTACTTAGTCCAGTGTGCATGTTGTACTCCACAGATGGTTTGACAAATCATTTCAACTGATTGTTACAAGAGGAGGACATGCAGCCATCAACTTTGAGCATTCATGGGGAGATGGTGTGGCTGTCCTCAGGTTATTCAATGAGTTATATAACGACAGGAAACACCAGTATTCTGAGCAAGAACCTACCATGGAGGGTGTGGTCAAGCTGGACTTTGATATTTCACCTCGTGTTGTTAATGCAATAGAGCAAGCAAGGCAGAAGATAGGGGACGACTGCAAGGCCTTATCTGTTGATACATTACAATACAAGAAATATGGGAAGGACTTGATCAAGAAGTTGAAGTTAAGTCCAGATGCGATATTGCAACTTGCTATTCAGGTTTGTTAGATCACGAATCTCGTACTTGCATCACTATAGAATTGTCCTAGATTGCCTACTATCGGCAATTCAAAGCATGTGTTCCTTCGTATGAGTCTTGCAGTACAGCTGCCTTCAAGCATGGCCGCACCGAGACCATTCGACCCGCTAGTGCAGCCACTAAACTTTGTGTGGAAGCATTTGAAGAGAGCCATGCCGCAGGGCCCAAGGAGATGATGGAACTCATCACAAAAGCTACTAACTATCACTCCAAATTAGTGAAAGAAGCAGCAATGGGTTAGTGAGTTGTTATCAGGACTCCATTTATGAGCTTTACATGTCCAGGACAAGGATTTGATAGACATTTATTCGCACTGAAAGGAATAGCAGGCAGTCTAGACGTGCACGTTGATCTATTTGATGATCCATGCTACTCCTATATCAACGAAATCATCCTATCGACCAGTACGCTCTCCTCAGATGCGATGTTGCTAGGTGGGTTTGCTCCAGTGAGCCCCAGGGGGTATGGAGTGGGCTACGGTATCATGGATGACTGGCTGGGGATGCAAGTTACCACATACCCAACTCGCAATGGAAAGGACATGGTGGACAGTCTAGAACAAGTATTAGATGACCTGTTCCAAGTTTTCAATGGAAACAATTTCAAGAATTAGCAATGAACAACAACACAAAATGGGAAGAGAGTCACTGAATGTTTTTTAAAAATTATGTTGCAGTTATTAAATCTTCATCACTGCTAGAATCGTTACTAATGGAAAACTTGTCCTTTGGAAGTCGCTGGTAATAAACCCTATCTCGCCTTCAGGAAAACACCAGTTATAATTTTCTTTGAGTAGTAGTTAATGACTTACGTCTTTTCCTTTGCACGACATCTTAACCAAATGTACAGTACGGCACAGGCACCCAAAACTGATACTATCACAAGCAAAATAGCCAAAAAAATTGTCAACCCAGTAGAACGCTAAAACGAATTGTAAATTTGTATATACCATGGCCTTATATAGTGTAATCTACTTACAGAACGGACTCTGAACCCTGAGTCTTGCTCATGACCAGCACATGGTAAGGTTTGTTCAGAGAGAACTTTAGCACTGTCCCCATTTGCTGAGCATTTATCACCAGGAATTTGGCGAAAGCTGTACATACGTACGTACATGAGTTGACTATGATAGAGAGGGTCTATATAGAAATGACTATACCCAGAGGAACTCTGTTTGTAAGTTGTTGCACCAGATGGACAAACATCAGCCAAAGAGATTCCCGGCAGAGGGGAACATTGGGTAACAGATGTCCGAGTGAAACCATAACCACTGCAATAATAAATCTTACACAGGGGCATAGGGCAATGGTGTGGTACTACAATAACTACTTACCACTCGTAGTCGGAATAAGTACAAGAGCAAACAGTCTTGGCAACTGGACGATAGTTATATTTCTCCTCATTGTAACATCTGGATATTGCACATCATCACTGCACATAAAGAGAGCTCTAGCTTACATGCTGCTGGATTTAGTGAAGTTGTAGGAGTGTTTGTAGCCCATCAAACAGTTTCTGTTGCTACTGTGTTCTTGAGTTACAACATAGTCTTTGGGTTGGCCTGATAACACAACAACATTGTGTAAGAGTGATTATTATGATTTTGCATACTCACATGGCCTCTTGAGAAGTGACAAGAAGTTGAGTGTGACCACTCTCCATTCATCATCTTGTCCAGTGCCCTCCACCCCCATCACATAGCCCAATAGGGAGGCTGCTGAAGGGTCAAATAGCAACCCACGACTTAACTGAAACACTCCAGTGGTATCCACTGTGCGCTGCCTCCTCTGTCATGTGAGAACCTGCACCAATTCAATATGAAGGCACACCCTCAACACTCCATCATGCACCACACACCATATCTGCTCCACATGGTCAGTGGCTGGCGCTATGGCAATAACATTGCCATAGTCAGCAATTCCATACACATAAGTACCAACTGGCACACCAGTATCCTATAGTGCCAGAGAGGAAATGTTACATTAAAGAGGAAGGGCTCTGCCAACCTTCCAAGTGTAGCCACCGTCATTAGACAGATAAACCATAGTGTCCTTGCCACTGTCACTCCTCACTTCACCAACAGTGCCTGCAGGAAAGGAGTGTGACAGGCCACACCCCTTAGACACCACACACTAACCATGAGCTATAATAATCATAGGGGCACTGGTAATGCTGAGAGGACCCTTGGGCCGGGACGAGTTATAGAAAGGGGAAACCATTTGTGAATAGCGAAGATGCAAGTGTAATGAGCAATCTTCCCCAGATGATTTCTGAAACACAACCTTACATACGTAGGTATGTATGTCACACAATGAATCACTTACACATACTGCAGTAGTGG
>LWTN01000147.1 GCA_002101225.1 Cycloclasticus sp. symbiont of Poecilosclerida sp. M
GTGTTAAGCTCCCTAAGATAAATGTACCGACCTTTGACCCCTGCCTCTACAAGTACCCCTTCCTTCCATCCCTGCCTCTACAAGTACCCCTTCCTTCCATCCCTGCCTCCTTCATTCCACCCCTTCCTCTACAAGTACCCCATCCTTCCATCCCTTCCTCTACAAGTACCCCTTCCTTCCATCCCTTCCTCTACAAGTACCCCTTCCTTCCATCCCTTCCTCTACAAGTACCCCTTCCTTCCATCCCTGCCTCTACAAGTACCCCTTCCTTCCATCCCTGCCTCCTTCATTCCACCCCTTCCTCTACAAGTACCCCATCCTTCCATCCCTGCCTCTACAAGTACCCCTTCCATACTTCCCTGGCTCTACAAGTACATAATAGAGTCTGCACTGTATATCATCTCTGTAATGAATTAGTAGTAGAGGCAGGGATCCATGCTATGAGCCACCACTGTTCTGAATTGTGCACATACCTTCACAAGTTACTCCAGTTCCTTGAAACCCTTGGTTGCATATGCATGTAAAGTTTCCTACTGTGTTATTGCATGTGGCTTGAGGTGAACAGTTGTGCCTCTCCTCTTGCATTTCAGTTTCACACTCATCAATGTCTAGTTGTAAAAGTGTACTGAACAATTAGGTCAACAGTGAAAGGATTCATACCTGCACATGTTACTCCACTGCCAGAAAAACCTTCTTTACATTCACAGTCATAACTGCCTTCATTGTCAACACATGTAGCATTGTCATGGCAATCATTCATATCCTTATCTGAACACTCATCAACATCTACAATAAATCAGAGTGGTGGTATTATATTATGTGTTGCAAGTGTTGGACTTCAGCCTTATACAGGTATCCTACAAGCACAAATAGCAATATTTACTGAAACAGTTGAAGCCATTTCCTACATAGCCACTGTCACATGTGCAGGAGAAGCTACCCGCAGTGTTAGTGCAGGAGGCGTTGAGATCACACTGGTGTACATCTCTACTGTCACACTCATTGATATCTGCATGAAGTAGAACTAGTCTCTGACAAAGTCAGTACAAGCTGAGGTTTACAAACCAGTGCAATTGGTTCCATCTCCTGTAAACCCTAGCAGACATTGACAAGTGAAGCTACCGACCGGGGTGTTTTCACAGGTGGCGTTCAAACTACAGTTATGACCACCTGGACCACGAATCAGGCATTCGTTCACATCTATTGAACAAACACTGTGATTAAATGTATGAGATATAAAATATGGAATACCTTCACAGTCAAAACCATTGGAATGCAGTGCATATCCATATTCACAGGAACAGGTATAGCTTCCGACATTGTTAATGCAAACCTGCTGACATGAGTGTCTTCCTGTAGCACATTCGTTGATGTCTACATTCATTATAAAACAAAGTACTTCAGCTTCAGAGGTTATCATCTCTCCTCTTACCAGTGCATTTCACACCCACGTCAAGCAAATGAGAGCAAGAGTGAAGTCCAATGGACAAACTTGAGGAGAGTCTGTTGCACTTCAGGAGGTCAACATCACTGGAGTCGCAGTCAAGGTTGTCCAAGAAAATTGGATTGCTACCAGTGGACACTGGTGAAATAATTGAAGAGCCTAGAGCATTTAAGTACTATCACTCAAAGTGTTCCAATATTCTAACTTCCTAGAGTGTTTAAACCTACCATTTCTAGCGTAACCTCCAGCTCCAACACACACTACTCCTGCATCTATTTCGTCAAAGAAATTGTTGCACACAGTCCCCCAAGCATTGTTAATGCAGACCTCCACCAGACCCTCAGCTGTCCCTGCCACTTCATTCACAACTCCATTTAGTCGTACATCACTTGTCTGACAATGGCCAACTACAGTCGCGGGATCTACAAATTAATAGAAAGTCCTCTGAAGTTGATGTACAATGGATCTATGGACAATGGATCTAAGGAAATACCTTGACAGACAACACCAGCGTCTTTGTACTGCCCACATGCTCCACTGATTTCTGTGTTTATGAGGCATTCAGCTAGTGTTGACTCATTTCCTCCACATCTCAAGGAAGTGATGACAGAAGGCTTGATGCTCTCGGCATAGCGAGAATCAGTGAGAGGTATTGCTCCTAATAATGTTAGTTATAGGTCAAACACATTAGCCAGCAGGTTTTGCCACAGATATACAGACTGACTTTCACTACTTTCTTTGCCTGAGCTATAAAAACATACCGTAAGGGGATAATCCTAACTGCCTGCAAAGAACAGAAGCGGTGTCATAATCCCAGGTGTAATCACAAATGGTTCCATATCTCCCTCCTAAGCAGAATTCAACTCGGCCTACACTAAGTTGATCATTGATCAGGTAATCCATGCTAGATGAAGTGACACACTCATTGTCACCAGCTGGACATATTCTGACATCGCCTTGATTGCAAATAGCTGTGAGAAAGCAACATTGAACTTTGGTTGTTGATACGTACATGAAATACAAGTGTTTTTTCCTAGTGGCCTAACAGGATGTGTTTTCACTCACATTCACATCTCACACCAGCTCCTTCACTAGCAGAACAACTGCCATCTCCAGCTACATCATTGCCACATGCTAACAAGTCTGTTTCATCACCAGTACACTGCACCCTGTCCAAGTAGGCTGCCACTAGGGGTAATCCAGATACAGAGAAAGACCCTGCACACAGCACATCATCATGTAATGACACAACACTACTGCGTGTATACCATTGGTTGAAAATCCAAGCTGCTTGCAAACCACAAGTGCATCTAGGTTGTCCCAGAATGTGTCACAGATGCCTCCATATGTGTTGCTGATGCAAATCTCCACACTTCCTTCCATTGATCCGTATGAACTATTGGTTCTCGTTTCACTGTAATCCACGATTCTCAATTCACCATCATCGCACACTGAAAATGATTCAAAGTAGAAATTATGGTTTGTATAGTACATTTGCAACTATGCATTCTTTTAACTTACCACAGTTCATATCAGTTTCATTCACTATGTGAAAGCCACTGTCACAGACTAACACACAGGTGAGACCATCTCCCTGGAAACCGTTGTCACAGCTACAATTGTAACTTCCTGCCGTGTTATCGCAGACAGCGTTGGGATGGCAGGGTGAGGAAGCACATTCATCTTGATCTGGACAAAAACAACAACATTTGTGATATGCCACACACTTGGCTAGTAGTATGCACACACACACACACACACACACGCACGCACGCACGCACGCACGCATGCACGCACGCACGCACGCACGCATGCACGCACGCACGCACGCACGCACGCACGCACGCACGCACGCACGCACGCACACACGCACACACGCACACACACACACACACACACACACACCTGTACATGTCCCATCATCTTGTAAAGTGTATCCAGCTCTGCATTCACATCTATGTCCTGGAATCATGTTGTGGCAGATGTGTTCACACCCTCCATTATCAACCACACACTCATCATAATCTGAAACACCATTGCATGCCACACAGTTGTTATGACAGGTCAGGTGCTGGGAGTTAGCACGTACCTATACACTGGACACCAGCATCTCTACTGTGGTTACATGTGTGAACACCAATAATTCCAGACACACAACTCAGCAAAACTTCCTCACTGCCATTACAGATGAAAGAATGTAGAAAGATTGGACCAGATCCTTCACCAAAATGGGCTGCTCGAAACACTCTAGTTCCTATACAACAATTCAAGATCCTACAAGCTACAATATGATTATACCATATAGCACGTACCATTAAATTGGTATGGCAACAAGTTACATATTATTACTGCTTCTTCTTCACTAAAAGTGTCATGACAAATTGTGCCCCATGCATTGTTGACACAAACTTCCACTCTGCCTTCTAACAAGGTAGTTCCATTTTCCAATCTGACAGCGCCAGTGGTGCAGTTGGCAGCAAGAGTGTCTACATCTTGACATACGACTCCAGCATCATTCCTGTTGGACAGGCCAGGTGGAGCTGGATTGAAAGCACACTTGTCTAAGCTTGATTCTTGTCCACTGCAGTTGACAGCTAAGATGACCGTGTCAAGGAAATCCTCAAAGTAAAATTGCTTTCCAACACTTATAGCACCTGCACAATGACACACATGACACCTCTATGACCAGTACAATGACGCACATGACACCTATAGCACCTGTACAATGACACACATGACACCTATAGCACCAGTACAATGACACACATGACACCTATAGCACCTGTACAATGACACACATGACACCTATAGCACCTGTACAATGACACACATGACACCTATAGCACCTGTACAATGACACACATGACACCTCTAGGACCAGTACAATGACGCACATGACACCTATAGCACCTGCCCCCGAACAGAACATGAACCTTCAGCCACCTTCTTTCTTCGAGGTTCTTCCCCCTCCTCGAGGGAATGAAAGTATGGAAACAGAAATTATAGCAAAATGGCGAGAAGAACTGGCCAAACTTCACAGAGAGAA
>LWTN01000148.1 GCA_002101225.1 Cycloclasticus sp. symbiont of Poecilosclerida sp. M
TTTTCTTGTCGGATTAAAGAGTGGTTAATATACCCTTTTGACCAACTAACGAGTGTTGCACTTATGATGTGAATTCAAGACAATAGAGTTAGCGAGAAAAAATATTTATATCTTAAGGCGTGTGCACGTAATCGAATGAAAGAAATTTTCTTCTAAGTTGTTTTGCTAATAGTTTGTGAACTATTTTTGTAATTGTGAATGTAAATCACTATAAAAATACATATTAAATTCTTTACGAACTCGTTAAAATCGCATCTTTATTCACATTAAGATTTCTTATTTAGTTATCAAATTTAGTTGTTATGAATAGTCAATACGATGCGTCCGACATTGAGGTTTTAACGGGCCTTGATCCTGTTAAAAAACGCCCCGGTATGTATACCGATACAGTGCGTCCAAATCACCTTGTTCAAGAGGTTTTGGATAATAGTGTTGATGAAGCTATTGCCGGATTTGCTACAAAGATTGACGTAACCGTCTATAAAGACGGCTCAGTAAAAGTCGATGATGATGGTCGTGGTATGCCGGTTGATATTCATTCAGAGCATGGGGTGTCAGGAATAGAACTGATTTTATCTAAATTGCATGCGGGCGGGAAATTCTCGAATAAAAACTATCGATTTTCTGGCGGGCTACACGGTGTAGGTATATCAGTGGTTAATGCTTTATCTAGCAGTGTCGATGTTAGCGTTAAACGCGCTGGTGTGCAGTGGCATATGCGTTTTGAAAATGGTGAAAAGAAAACAGACCTGAAAGAGATGGGCACGGTTGGGCAGAAGAATACGGGCACATCAGTGCACTTTAAACCAGACCCGATTTATTTCGATTCACCGAATATATCGTTAGCTAAACTTAAGCACGTATTACGGGCAAAAGCTGTGCTGTGCTCAGGTTTGAAAATCAGTCTTTATGATGAAAATTCTAACGAACAATCGGAGTGGTATTACGAAAATGGTTTAACCGACTATTTACTGGGGCAACTAGAACACCTAAACCTTTTACCTCCTGAGGGTTTTATATCAGGTGCAAACAGCAAGCGAGAATCTGTTGAGTGGGCGGTTGCATGGTCTACGGATGCCGGTGAGGGCATGACGGAAAGCTATGTAAATCTTGTGCCCACATCTCAGGGTGGTACGCACGTAAATGGTTTAAGAACGGGTTTAACCGAAGCCGTGCGTGAGTTTTGTGACTTTCAATCACTGCTACCAAGGGGCGTAAAAATAACGCCAGATGATGTCTGGGAACGCTGTCATTATGTTTTATCTATTAAGTTAGAAGACCCGCAATTTTCGGGTCAAACCAAAGAACGACTAACCTCACGAGAGTGCGCAGCCTTTGTATCAGGGGTGGCGAAAGACAGTTTTAGCCTGTGGCTGAATCAACATCCAGCTATCGGCGAAGAGATTGCGCAAATTGCCATTCAACGTGCGCAAAACAGGCAACGCGCAGGCAAGAAGGTTATTCGTAAAAAAGTCACCAGTGGGCCGGCCTTACCGGGTAAATTAGCAGATTGTTCATCTCAAGATTCTGATCGTTCAGAATTATTTTTAGTTGAAGGTGACTCTGCTGGTGGCTCCGCTAAGCAGGCGCGGGATCGTGAGTTCCAGGCAATTATGCCGCTCCGTGGCAAGATATTAAATACCTGGGAAGTTGACCCTGTGGACGTACTAGCATCGCAAGAGGTGCATGATATCTCGGTTGCTATAGGTGTTGAGCCAGGCTCTCCCAATTTAAAGTCCTTGCGCTATAGAAAAATTTGTATTTTGGCGGATGCCGACGCCGACGGATTACATATCGCAACTTTATTATGTGCTTTATTTGTAAGGCATTTCGCACCCTTAGTTGAAGCAGGCAATATTTATGTTGCTATGCCACCGCTGTACCGTGTTGACGTAGGCAAGCAAGTTTTTTACGCTTTGGACGACGCAGAAAAAGAAGGTGTATTAGATAGGATCTTTGCAGAAAAATTAAAAGGAAAAATTAACGTACAACGTTTTAAAGGCTTAGGTGAAATGAACCCTGCGCAATTACGGGTAACGACCTTAGACCCAGACACCAGACGTCTTGTGAGGCTTGAAATGAAAGTGGGTGATAAGACACACGCTAAGATGGATATGTTATTGGCCAAAAAGCGTTCATCCGACCGTAAAGCTTGGCTAGAGAAAAGTGGCAATTTAGCCACCTTATAGAGATAAAGATGAGCACAACACAATTTGAAAATATCGAGTCAATCGCACTAAAAGACTTTACAGAGAAGGCATACCTAGATTATTCGATGTACGTAATACTTGATCGGGCTCTTCCACATATAGCGGATGGATTAAAGCCTGTGCAGCGGCGAATTGTATACGCGATGTCTGAGCTAGGTTTGTCGAATAACGCAAAGTTTAAAAAGTCTGCAAGGACGGTTGGTGATGTACTGGGCAAGTTCCACCCGCACGGTGATAGCGCGTGTTATGAAGCGATGGTTCATATGGCGCAACCCTTTGCTTATCGTTATCCGTTGGTCGATGGACAAGGTAACTGGGGTTCACCCGATGATCCCAAGTCATTTGCGGCTATGAGGTATACAGAATCTCGACTTGCACCGTACGCAGACAGTTTGCTGGGAGAGTTGGGGCAGGGCACAGTTGATTGGACGCCAAATTTTGACGGTACATTAGATGAGCCTATGTTACTACCGGCGCGATTGCCTAATCTGTTATTAAATGGTGTAACGGGCATAGCAGTTGGCATGTCAACGGACATTCCACCGCATAACCTTATCGAAGTCGCGAGTGCGTGTATTCGTTTGTTAGACGAGCCTAAAGCTGATATCACCACCTTGATGGAACACATTAAAGGCCCTGACTTTCCGACGGAAGCTGAAATTGTGACGTCTAAGGAAGATATTTTAAGTATGTACGAAACAGGCTTAGGTGGGCTACGTGCTCGTGCTCGTTATGAAACAGAACAAGAGCAGGTAATTATCACGGCTCTTCCGTATCAAGTGTCAGGTGCAAAAATTCTAGAACAAATTGCCGCGCAAATGCAGGCTAAGAAACTACCGTTTGTTGAAGATTTACGTGACGAATCGGACCATGAGCACCCAACGCGTTTAGTCATTATTCCTCGTTCAAACCGTGTCGATATTGAACAGCTGATGTCACACCTTTTTGCAACAACAGACCTCGAACGAACCTACCGGGTTAATTTTAATGTCATTGGTCTTTCGGGTAAGCCCCAGATTAAAAACCTAAGGACCTTGTTGGTTGAGTGGTTAACTTTCCGTACACAAACGGTGACGAAACGACTGCAATACCGTTTGGGAAAAGTAAATGATCGTCTTCATATATTGGATGGCTTATTAATAGCGTATTTAAATATTGACGAAATCATCGCTATTATTCGTGAAGAAGATAAGCCAAAGCAAGCGCTGATGAAGCGCTTTTCAATCAGTGAAATTCAGGCCAATGCGATACTCGAAATTAAATTGCGCCAATTAGCTAAGTTAGAAGAAATAAGAATTCGTGCTGAGCAAGACGACTTAGCTAAAGAACGCGATGGCTTAGAGAAGCTACTGAATTCTAAGCAACGTTTGCGGACATTAATTAAAAAGGAAATCCAAGAAGACGCTGAGCTGTATGGCGATGCTCGTCGCTCGCCTATTGTTAACCGTGAATCAGCACAAGCGCTTGATGAACGCGCACTAATACCTAATGAGCCGATGACCATCGTGATTTCCCAAAAAGGTTGGGTAAGGGCTGCGAAAGGGCATGATATAGACCCGAAGAGTTTCACTTTTAGATCGGGAGATGAGTATTTGTCTTCAGCAAAAGGCCGTAGTAATAGTGTGGTCTATTTCTTAGACTCAACTGGGCGAATATACAACCAGTCAGTGCATAGTCTACCTTCCGCTCGTGGCCAAGGAGAGCCCTTAACAGGGAGCTTAAAGCCGCCAGTAGGCGCTATGTTCACCGACGTTATAGCGGGTAAAGACGAGAAAATCATGCTGTCCTCTACGGCAGGTTATGGCTTTGTTACTAAACTTTCTGAATTATTCAGTAAAAATAAAGCGGGTAAGGCGCTACTGTCAGTTCCGCAAGCCGCTCAGGTGCTTTCTCCTTCATTATTCGAAGATGAGGGAGCCGTAGTGGCTATTATAAGTAAGCAAGGGCGCTTGCTTATATTCCCTGTAAACGAAGTGCCAGAATTAAACAGGGGGAAAGGTAACAAGCTTATCCAAATCCCAACGAAGGACTTAAATTCAGGTGAGGATAAAGTTATCGGTTTTTGCGTAGTGAATGAACAGCAGTCCATTCGCATTCATGCGGGTAAACGCCATATTAATTTAAAGCTATCAGATTTAGACGCGTATAGAGGTAAGAGAGCGCAACGCGGGGCTAAATTACCGCGTGGTTACCAGAACCCTAATCGAGTTGAGCTAGTGAGTAAAGAGTCTTGAATTCACATCATAAGTGCAACACTCGTTAGTTGGTCAAAAGGGTATATTAACCACTCTTTAATCCGACAAGAAAAAGGAGTGAAACATGAAAAAATATACCCAATTGACCTGCGAACAAAGAT
>LWTN01000149.1 GCA_002101225.1 Cycloclasticus sp. symbiont of Poecilosclerida sp. M
CTGTGATCTATAGCTGCTTGAAGTCCGTGTTTAGTCCAAAACTCTAGCACCTTCAATCGTTCTGTACTTATGCTTGTATCCATCTCGTTACTTATCGCATAACCGGCTAATCGATAGAAGCCTTTAATTCCGTAACCTATGTGTTGATATTGCACCGCTATTCTCCTGCCCTATAGTGCAATACCTTTCTGAACTTATACAGATTTTTTTTGAAAAAAATTATAAGCCTTTTAGCTCAAGGCGAATTCGGATAATAAGTACAATTTATGAGAAAGACGGTCGGTTGATATAGTTCGCTATTCTTCTCTCAAAAAGGGAATTGCATGATGAACTACACACAGCTGACCAAAAACGAATGAAACCAGATTGTTATGAAAAAAGTAGGACACCGTTAAAATTAGATAGCTGCCTTACTGGGAAAAAGCCCTTTTACCATTAGTCGATAGCTTCAGCGCAATCAAAGTTTATGGGCTATTACGCAAGACAAGCGCAGCGGCTCTGGTGCTCAAGGAGGCGAGAGGCTTATAAAGTCTCTCTTCTTTCTGAGCCGAGACAGACCGCCCTAAATTATTACTCGTCGTAGGTACTTGAAATTTCGTGCTGACATGGAGAGCCTATTTTTTAGGCTTTTTCCCCGTGTAATACTCTGGGTGAAAATCAAGAACTTGATCGCCATCGCTTTGCCAGGCATGGCAGCCACCAATATAAAAAGGTTTGGATGTTTCTTGAGTCGACTTGCCCTTAACAACCCCTGCCATACTTTGAAAAATAGTGGTCGTTGCTGGGCCCATTAAATCCGCTAAATGTGTACAGCCTTGAGCGCCGGCAACAAGACTTTTAACTTTACGGGTCCAGCCAGGGCCAATTTTTTCACCAATGAGTCGTTTAAAAATAGGTGTGATGTCACCACAGCAGCCGTAAGGTGATTTGTCCGTCACAGCAATGCAATCGTGTACAAGCAGGTCAGTGTCGACCGTTAAGCGAATCCACATTTCGTGCAAAGGGTCGCCGGGTTCGATGGTGCCACGGTGTAGGTTGTCAAATGAATACGTCTTGATGTCGGTGATATGTGCATCGACATCCCATAATCCATCTTCTCGTTGGTAGCCTTTACAGGTGATCTGTCGTGTATGAAGTTCTTTTCTTGGAATGGTGCTATTAGGTAGGGGCATAAGCGTTTTATAGAGTTGATTTTTGTCTGTGTTCTATTGTTCTCTAGACAAAGAGCAATGAATTTTTATCTTAAAAACTATAGAATGGAAAGATTATAAACGATTTAAATTAAATCTAACAATAGTTAGAAAATTTTTATTGTTTATTAGGTGCTATCAGAAAAGTGTACTCAATTATACATTAGGCAAAAACTTCATGGATATGGCTAGAAATAAAGCTAAGAAAACAAAAACCAATAAAAGCCGAGGCGCTATTTTAGATGCGGCGGCGTTTTTATTTAGCCAGCATGGCTATAAAGGAACAACATTGCGTGATATAGCTGCTGCGCTAGATATGAAAGCGGGCAGTATTTATTATCATTTTTCCTCCAAAGAGGAGTTGGTGTTAGAAATTCTTACCATAGGGCTATCAAATATCATTGACACTGTCGTTCGAGACGTTGAGGCGCTCCCAAAAAACTCAAGTACTAAAGAAGTGTTAGTTACGGCTGCTAAAGCGCATTTATTCGCTCTGCTTGAAAAAGGTGACTACACCTCAACTAGCATCCGTAATTATGGACAAATGCCAGAAGCGGTTCAAAAAGAAGGGCTAGTCATTCGAGATAAATACGAAAACATGTGGCGTAAATGGCTACAACAAGCGCAAGATAAAGGCGAGATTAAAAAATCTATAAATTTAAAGGTTTTGAGGTTGTCATTATTAGGTTCTTTTAATCGTACATTAGCGTGGTATAAGAAAGGCGAGATGAGTGTTTCAGATATTGCTGAAAGCCAAGTTGAAATTTTTTGGAGCGGTATAGCAGGCGACAAATAACGCGTCGTTATAAATGTTTCGTCAATTCAGTTACGTGTTGACAGCTCTTCATGCCGAGGATGGCTTCTTTTACCTGTTCGGCCTTTTTACGTGTCGTGGCAAACGAGCAATTATCAAAGAATTTCCCCAAAATATCATCAACCGATAGAGGGTTATCAAAACAGCCGTGATTTTTAAATTCACGCTGCGATAAAGTGCGACCGTTTTTTAATGTTATCCGAACTTCTCCAGAGTAATATGTTGGAAAACCTGAATCAGGATCAGCCTCGTAGAAAACCTTTTTCGTTAATTCAGCGACGACAGGGTCAAGTAGTGGTTCGGGCTCAAGGTCTTTTAAACTAAAATCGCGGCGCACTAAAGCAACGGCGACCAAATAGGGCGCACTAAATTGAGCGTCATAAGCGCACTGTGGGCTTTGTTTTTTAATGAATGGCTCGCACACCGTCTTAATAACCTCGTCTGGAACTAAGGTAACAATACGCTCAATTTGATCTGCTTTTAGGTCGTGTTCGATGCTGAGTTTGCGAGTTGCATCGATAACCGCGTGTGTGAAATGGCAAGAGGGGTAAGGCTTAACCCCCACGTTCATTGTTTCCCAAACTGTATTCAGACCATCCGTCGCTAAGGCATAATCACAACTGTGCTCTAAACCAATAAGGTGGCTTTTAAATAATCCGAAACGGCCTTCATACGTAAGATTCGGACCCACGTAACCCGCTTTTGCGAAGGTAGCGGACATAATGCCTGATACAGCAGCCCAACCTGGGTGGTAGCGTTTTGTCCAAGCACCGTCTTCAACAAATTCAAAGTTGCCCGATGCCATGCTCAGAGCGATACCCTGTGCCATCACCATTTCTTCTGACGATAATTTCATCAGTTTGCACGCCGCTAAACTGCAAGCAAACGTCCCTACGAGACCTGTTGGGTGGTGGCCTACTTGATGAAAAGCGCCTTTTGCCACCATTCCAAGTCGTGCGCCGACCTCCATACCCGCTATATAGGCGTTCAACATCTCATCGCCTGAGCACGCATTTTTTTCAGCTACCGCTAATACGCATGGCCAAACGGCTGAGGTTAAATGTACTACGCCCGCCACGTGCGTATCGTCAAAGTCCAAGCCGTGGATGAGCAGCCCATTGGCTAGGGCGGCGTCTCTAAAGGCCATTTTTTCACCCGTACCTAGCACGGTATGATCGCCCTGCTCGTTAAAGAGCCGTAGTGCTTCAAGCCCTGTTTTACTAAAAGAGTACTGACTGGAGGCATACGCAATGCCTGTGCCATCTAGTATGAGGTGCATTGCATATTGTTGAACATCGTTCGGTATTTTATTGAGTTCAAGCCGATAAACAAAATCGGCGAGTTGTTGAGAGATGCTGAGTGCTGCTGTTGCTTTTGACATTGAATGGGCCAATTGAAGTGCTTAATAAGTAAAAATTAACATAAAAGGTTGAATAATTCTTGAGAATTCTAACAAATGTTAGTATTTTATTCATTCGGTATTTAATGATTAATGTACAGCAAGTTTTGTGCTTATGTGCAGGGAGAAATGAGTGGATTTTACGTGGAGTGGAGAGCAGCTTGCCATTCAAGAAAGCGCTCGCCGCTTTGCCCAAGATAAGCTGTTTCCCGAGTACCAAAACAATGACAGTAAACATACATTTGACCGAGACATGCTCAAAGAAATGGGCGGGTTGGGATTGATTGGTAGTGAGTTATCGGAACGTTATGGGGGTCTTAAATTGGGCTATGTAACAGCGGGTCTTATTACCGAAGAAATATCACGCGCGGACTTTAATGTCGCCTACGTGCAAATATTAGCGGGTCTCAATGGCGGTATTATCGAGAAATTTGCGGCACCCCATTTAGCCGAAGAGTGGATTGGAAGAATTATTTCGGGTGAGTCCATAGTGGCCATCGCGCTAACGGATCCTAGTGCAGGTTCTGACGCAGCTAATCTTAAGTTAAAGGCTGAACGGAAAGGCGATGTGTTTGTGTTGAATGGCGAGAAAACATCAATCTCGGCAGCCGCGCAAGCCGATGCCGCCGTTGTGTTTGTACGAACGGGTAGCGAAGAAGATAAGGCCAGAGGCGTTAGCGCATTTCTTATGCCTTTAGATAACCCTGCGATTGCACGCACACACTTTGATGATTTAGGTGAGTCTATCGTCGGTAGGGGTTCATTATTTTTTGATAATGTAGAAGTGCCCGCAGAGAATATGCTCGGTGAAGAGGGGCTAGGGTTTATTCAAGTGATGGAAGGGTTCGACTATAGCCGCGCATTGATCGGTTTGCAGTGTCTAGCAGCGGCAAAAACATCGGTCGAGGAAAGTTGGGAGCACGTCACCACGCGCGAAGCGTTCGGTAAAAAAATATCGAAGTTTGAAGGCGTGAGCTTTCCATTAGCCGAAGCAGAAACATTTATCGAAGCGGCAAAACTACTTTGCTATAAAACGCTTTGGTTGCGTGATCAAGGCAAGCCCCATACGGCAGAGGTGGCTATGTGCAAATGGTGGGCACCGAAGGTCTCGTTTGAGATTATTCATAATTGTTTATTAGCGCACGGGCACGGCGGTTACAGTAAAGATTACCCCATACAACAAGGTTTGCGTGACGTGCTGGGGCTACAAATTGGCGATGGCACGTCGCAAATTCAAAAAATAATTATTGCGCGTGAAAAAATTGGCCGCGATGCTATGCCTTACTTATAATA
>LWTN01000150.1 GCA_002101225.1 Cycloclasticus sp. symbiont of Poecilosclerida sp. M
TTTCACAAAAGCACACAGTTCTAATGGCTGCCAAAATTTGTTTGTTCTGCATAAGAATTACGCAGTGGCTATTGGTCCGGCAGCCGGAACTTTTTTCCACTGAAAAAAAGTTCCGGCAGTTTTAATGCGCATGCGCGTTGAACTATGACCCCTTATAATTTTAATTTATGGAAAATCAAAAAGAAGGAATATTACTTCAGCTGAAGTCTACGAGGGGCAAACTACTCTTCATTTGCCACCTGGTTTGATAAATAAAGTCAACAGTATCAGTATTGCATGACTTATTTTAGATTACTGCTAAAAGCTTAAAGGCATATATCTGGATCTGTAGCTGTGTAATGTGTAGCATCTGAATCCTAGCTATAGCTAGCTTAGCGGTCAGACCCAGTGACAGCGATGTTAGTGTATACCGTAAAACAACATTGGTCAGACAGACAGTTCAGCACTCATACACCATACTAGCACAGAGCTACGTACAAGGTAGAACACATCAAACTCTGTAATGCCGTGTGGTTACACTATTTACACCACCATGGTATGGTCTAGGCTCAGTAGTCAGAACAACAACTACATAAAACACTGAATCATCTCCCTTTGGTAGGTATAAATATCCATGCATTCACGTCACAGCAAAGAAGTATAATGCATCGTATAAATAGAATTGTGTCCATCAATGAGTTTTGGTCTTGCTCTTAGGATGAAGTTCCAGGGAAATCTGGTCAAAAATATATAATTGGGAGATACATACACAACCCACCAGTACATGCAGCAGGGTGGGCTCAGTGGGCTTAGTGGGCTGTCTTGATCATGTAGCAATGCTATATGTACGTACGTACATACATACGTACGTACATATGCTAACGCATACTCAATTAGAGTGCATCTTTCCTTCAGCTATGACTAATCTACTCAGCTAGAATCTGACACATTGCAGCCACACCCACTTTCTTAGCAGCCACTGCTATAGACAAGCAGGGGATCAGCATGGTCTAGCCTCATCCCCAGAGCTCTCTTCCCCACACTTCATTAAGAGAGCCTGGGGACGAGGCTAAGCGTGGTCAGGCTGTCCAGGGAGCTGTACAAGTGATTGCACTATTTGACTTTGAGATGGTGGTAAGTATACAGTCCACTGACCCCCAGCTTGTCCATAGCAACTAATAGCTAGTTGCAAAGGGTCTATAAAACAGACTTGAGGAACACAAGTTTGGGGGGGCTCACTCACATGCATAGAAGTATCTAAGAAAACACTTATCCTGTGCTCAATCATTCACAGTATGCACAAACACATTTTTATAGCAGAAATCTGGGCCCCACTAAAGGGATTGAGGAACACTATAGACTAGCCAGTGTCCTAGCCAGTGACCCCCTGTATTTCTAAGATGACCAGTGGTAAGTTCACTCACTTCAATTGTCTCCATGTTTATGTCGAAGTTAAAACCTGGTTCAAAGTGCAACGCGCGCATGCGCATTAAAACTGCCGGAACTTTTTCCCAGTGGAAAAAAGTTCCGGCTGCCGGACCAATAGCCACTGCGAATATACTAGGCGAATGCAATGCATTGTGGGCGAGCGGTAATGGTCGTCACCGCCACAAACGCTTAGAACGTACGGCTATATAATATATTAATATGAAATTTTTCCATTGCACCTATTGATTTAGTGAAATACAATAGTAGACATTCATGTATAATTATAATGAATGCAAAACACTAGACAATTATTTCCTATGTAGCTAGCTAGCTAGCTATAATGATTGTGTCCTTACTGTAGGAAATTCACATTTCATACTTCAAGCAGATAGAGGATATAGAGCCAAATTTGGCCCTTTCCTCTACCTAATAGCATGAAAAAGGCATTTCCTACATCAAGGACACATAGACATCTTTCACCCTACTGTTGATTTAATTAGTAGTAATAGTAGCTATTACTCTCTCTAGAAACAAAAGTGGTATTAATCGGTACTAGACTTTGCTGATGCATTTTTGAACAGTGTCAAGTTCTTGACTGCCCAATTGCAAATTGGAACCTTCACACTTGACAATAATTATAGTACTATTATCTTAGCAGCTACAAAAGCATATTATTTACTCCTGTAATGCAAGAATATAGCTACACTAAGATCCAAGGTTGCTATGATCCCCTACATTCATGACAAGTCATAATTGTGTGATTTGATGGTATTCATAGTGCTAGCTGCCACATGGCTAGCTCCCTGCATTGAACTCTGGGGAGGCATAATTAATTAGCCATACTTGGTTCAGAAGCAGCAGGGAACATGACCAATACAAGCCTGATCACTAATCTCACTGGAGTCATCGCAGAAGTGTACACTGGTTGGCAGATAATGTTTACGTTGATTACAGTGCCAGCTGCCATTTTCTCACTTCTATCCATATTTGCTCTCATCTTAGCCGAGAAAATTGACTGGAATCTGAAGATCATCTTGATCAACATATTCTCTGGTGAATTTATATTATCAATCGGTTCAACTCTAGTCTTCATGGGCTACCCATTACGGAGGTTATTTGAAGTTAGCAATACCATCCAACTCCAATGGCCTTGTGCTATAAATATCAGCCTTTTGGTAATCGGTAATGCTGTAAAGGTGGGCTCCTACACTTTCTACAGCATCATGGTGTACGTCTTCATCAAGAAAAATATCAAAAAGGTGAAATTGTACATGATGATTATACCTTGCCTCATTATATGGTTACCGTCACTTTTTTCGGGAGGAATTATTATTTTTTATAGGACTCCTCCAATGGATGCTGCCTTACTCAATAAAGGCCTATGCTCTGCTGATTTGACTAATCAAATCAATATTAGACGGTTTACTATCCAACTTGCTGTTACTTGGCTGCTGCAGGGATTTCTTTGTGGTGGAATAATCATCACTATCTTTGTACGGGCGTCGCTACTCCCGTGCAAGTGTTAGCGTAGAGATGGTTTGGAATGAGTGGGTTGTAAGGCCGCTCCCACCAATGCGCTTAATCATAGACTACGTCAATAGTCCATCAATCAATGAAATGTTCTTTCCCAAACTTATAATAAAGTGTAGTAGAGGGATAATATGCTCGCAATGAACTCTGCACAATAAATGTGAGTGCATCCTTAAATACTTAGCTTCTAATCTAATATCAGCATGGGTTTAGTGTATGAATAACATGTGATTAGTTTGTTCAATCAACGCTTTCTCTTTGATCTTCCTGTCTTGCTTTACTGTTGGAGTCTGGTGCTCCAACACAAGCTATATAATCACATGTCACAAAAAAAAACATTGAGAAGAGGATTAAGGGATTCTACAGTAAAAGAAGAAGCTGTGATGTCACAGATCATTTAACACAGCTCCTCTTCGGCCTAACAACAAGACCCAGCTTATGGTCTAAGACAAAAGGGAGCGCCTGGAAACAGATGCTCTTGCCAAAGCTGGTTGGCAAGAACATGAAAACAAAAATTTGGAAAATTGCGTTGATCGATTGTCTTTGCTCGTCTTCGGGGCCAGATAAGACAACCCCAGTTGCGATACAGCGTATTAAGCAGCGCCATTGAAGTTCTGAAAAGCACAGAAGGAGTACAACGATCAAAAATATGCTGACTCTGCACTTTATGAATGTGCATGACATGGTCTCTTATGGCGACCTGGCTGCTCAAGAAGCACTACAATCTGAAGCCCTCACCTATCATCAAGCGGTACCATTTCAACACCCGCTCAAGGAAACCAGATGAGTCCATCACTAGCAATATAGCAGCATTACGGGACTTTGGTCTCCATTGCGAGTATGGTGACAGGTTGGTAGCTATGCGGGTAAATCACAAAGGGATTCAACACAGAAAGTGAACTTACCTTCGATCGCACCTACACCTTGGCACATAATATTATGGTAGAGGCATCAGAACGGGATGCTAAAAACATAGCAGGCGACAAGCCACCTCCAGCTTCCCCCACCCCCACACCACCAGCGGCATCTAGCCAGCAGAAACTGAATTACACATACACTGGAAAGGTCATTTTGCAAGTGTCTGCATGGCGACTCGATGTCATGGCAAGACACCAAGAGAGAAGGTTTCCTACAAGGACACACTATCTGAAGGAGGAATCGTCATCAGATCAGGTGGAATACGACATGTACACCCTCTCTGACAAACGCACAGAACCAATATCTTGCTGGACGTCACCTAGCCTCATCCCCAGGCTCTAATTAAATTTTTGACATGCGTGGTTGGGAAAGAGAGCCTGGTATCCACTGTTTGCGCATGCGTCAAAAAGCCCCAAATATGTGATCTTCAGGACTCTTCCACGTCCAGGTTACTATCAGGAACCAGAGCTTGAAAGTCTGGGTGCCGCACACTGTGAGTAGAACCGCAGCATCAGTGATATTGTTCGCAGCAAAGTAGTATTGCAGACGTTCTGCATTTGTAGGCCAGCCTAGGGTGCTGTTGAGCATTTCCAATTTTTATGCGCATGTTAAAGTTTTATCTAGCACGCGGCGAAGAGTGTGCTGTACTTTGGTACTAGCCTCGTTCCCAGTCCCTCTTTTTTCGCACGCAGGAAGGCGCGCGGCACGCGCGCGAGAGAGAGAAAAAAGAAGGGCGCATGCATCAAAAAGTTAAGACTTCGGATACTGGAGATATTTTCGGATTTTTTCGTCATAATTAATGGGTGTGGCAAACTATGAGCCGAGTCAGCTGTTTTTTAGTTAGCTACTCTTTTGCCTTGGAGCTTCTC
>LWTN01000151.1 GCA_002101225.1 Cycloclasticus sp. symbiont of Poecilosclerida sp. M
ACTGCTGGAGTTGGCGGTTATTACGGAAGGCTTGAGCCACACCAGGTCTTCGAAACAAAGCCATTGCTGAAAGGAAGTTGGGTCTAGTGCCTCTCAGTAATTTTTCTAGCCTCGTACCCAGTTCTCTTTATGGATTCCCAACCAGAGAGGGGGGAAGAAAAAAGAGCCTGGTACACATTGACTGCGCATGCGCTAGATTTGTTATAGCCCAGGGATCGATCCTGGGCTAACGGATGTACCTAGGGCTATATGTGCCAAAAGTGAGCCAGGAGCTGGAGCTGGAGGTCGAGGATGAGCCAAGCTTTCAGAGAAGCGGTGATCTACACTTTGGCCAAAGCGGATCTGCTTCTAAAGCGTGAGCAGTTAGATGAACAACTCACTGAACCAGCTGCAAACTGCTAAGATAGGGTCATAGGCTCTGCAGACTCCCGTTCTAACGCCTCGCCATGCTCTATGGGCAAGCTGGTTATCTTAGCTGTGAAGGCAATGATGTAGGTAGCTAACCCTACATGGCCTTTTTATTTTGGAGAAATATTTGCTTTTTTCTAGTTTAATGACTTTTTATGGAACTCCAGTTCACATACACCTATATCTACACAACATAGCTAGCTAAGTAGCTGAGTACATACACAGCTGAGTACATACACCTAGCTACACAACATAGCTAGCTGAGTACATACACCTAGCTGAGTACATACGTACACCTAGCTACACAGACAAGTACATAATCTACAGAGTTCCATGCTGCCATGCCGCTAAAGGGTCGCCACGGCGAAATAATCGCAAAAACATGGCCGATTTTGCTAGGTAGGCCTTAGGCCCTCTTAACGCTTTCTGAGAAGGGCTAACAAATAACAAAAGGCACATGCCAGGTTAATTTGCTACAAGATGACACCAAGTTTATTGTTCTAGTACCGAGCTAGTCGCGACTGTACAACAATAATAATAATAATAAATTATGATGAATGAATCACAATTATAGTGGGCGTGGCTGAGTTGGCGTTGTTTCTTGTCCTGGAGCCGAGGTGAGTTAATGTTGGTGTAACTGTAGCCTCATCCCCAGGCTCTCTCTCTATGCAGGAAAAGGAGGCGGAGGAAGGGGAGGAGGAAAGAGAAAAGAGAGCCTGGTCTCCACTGTATTTCGCAAACGCACCAATTTACCACGTAATGACAAGTTATGACATTTTATGACACGCATTCAGCTGTGAATGTTCTTCTGGGTATCGGGTGGGAAAAGCACTGTTTACTGGCGCTAAGAAGACACCCTGGTCAGTGCCAGTTTGATGTTCTGCTCTCCAGAGGCATTACAAGTAGAGGGATGGTCTGAGGGATGCACTGGAGAAACCTGCTAGAGTTCCACCATAAAGGCAACCAAAGGAGCTACGACTAAAAGTTCTCTTTCACTGAGCGCTAGCTAAACTAACTTTTAGTCAAACACAAAGGGCAGGGTCCGGAAACAAACGAATCATAGACGAATCCATAGGCAGCCACCCACCACCGTAGATGGTGCAAATGACTCTTTCTTCAGCGATAGATCAGCACTGACAGGGCCTCTGAGAATGCAGAACTACTAGAACGACTTGACCTTGAAGAAAGAACTCAACTTGTGATCATAAAAAAACATGCTGACTGTGCAAAAAATGATGTTTTGGAGACGGAAGACTCTGGGCGTAGAGCCGGAGCCCCCGGAATGTCGGGGATGACTCATAGACCGCATGCAGTGGATACCAGGCTCTCCTTCCCGCCTCCGCCACCCCCGCACTTAATTAGAGCCTGGGGACGAGGCTAGTATAGCTGCAGCTAGCGCCACAGGCTATAATCAGTTTTTTGTAGCCTATAGCAATAATTATATATGGATGGCCTAAATTTGTATTAGTGTATGGGGCGGCCATTTTTTTGACGTGCTAACCCTACACTCTTTGATACCTTACTGCATTTTGAATGTTTTGAAGTGAGCATACAGAGAGCAACTGATGCTTACATCAATGAAGACCTATTTTTTTTTTTTAAAGCTGATTTAACTACTTGCTATTATTTGGACCAGGAAAGCTTTTTATACCTCGGAGAAGGATAGTCTATAATTATTATAGTTTCAATGCAGTCCCTCTTTTTCCGCGCAGGAAGGTGCGCGCACCAAAAAATAGGGACTACATGGAGACCAGAGGTAGGACAGCTTTTGGCTATATAGCTAGCTAGCATGCCAAAAGCAGTCCCAGGGATTTGCAAAAACTAGTCCTGGTCCTACCCCACTTTTGGCAGAGGGGGACTACTTTTTTCAGGCCAAAAGTGGTCCCAGGGACCAGTTTTGGCTGCACAAACTAGTCCGGGGGACCACTTTTTGCTTGGACCACTTTTTGCATGACAGATCCCTATCAGGCCCTCTGAGGTCGACGGAGTCGTGTAACTCGTAAATATTCATTCCCACTATTTCCCATGTATCCCCCCCCCCCCTCTGGCTCAGCTAGCAGAGCTAGCTGCCATGCCCCTTTGTTCTATTATCGGCTTTTACATTACATATTACATATTACATCTTACAACTAGAGATCTGTAGATCACATTACCCCGTGCAGTTGAATTAAAGGGCGGGGCCATATGATCGCGAGTTGACCTTTGAACTCCTCAGCCTTTGCAGAAGAAGTAGCCGTTTATGGTTGCTGTCAGGTATTTCAAAAGTTGTGAAATGACCATTAATCCCCAGTAGCTTCTTTTCATCGCTATATTTCGAAATAAAGGTGCTTTTGTCGATTTGTGGCACAGATATATATTATACATATATGTACACAGACACACCCGATCACTTTACCCCGCTGCGCGCATGCGCGGCGCGTACCAAGTAGAAAAAAATGTTAATGTAGAACTCAGCTCATAGGCTTCCAGCTCTAGCTACTTCAAAGTGGGATACACTTCATAAAATCCCCATCAGAAGCTTTTATCCCAAGTCTGTCAGCCATTGCAGAGTTACAGCAGGTAAGCCAAATTGCAGCATGGCAGATGCCATTATATTGAATTCATGCGAATGACGACCCTTACCGACTCTTATTAATATAAACAGCTGCTCCAAGGCTTCAAAAGGTGGCTGTAAGTTAGTAGCTACTTAGCTAAGGCTGTAGCCACTGTTCAAGCATGCATAAAGCTAGCAAATGTGATGAAGCTAGCAAGTGTGATGGGATAAAAAGAGAGCTATGCCATTTCTAAGCTCTTTCACAGACTGCTATGCCTAAAGCTACTTCTAGTAGAGAGAAAAAACGATCTAAACCCTATACTCAGAAAGTGCATTAGCACTCTATGCAGTCAATGCTAATGTGAAGGTTATACCACCATGTGTGTACAATTGGTTCACATCATTATCTGAGCACTGCATATTTCCGGCATACTCATGATCAGCGGTGTATCTCAGACTCGGGAAATGGCACAGGCGGCTAATGAGGACCTTGAAAAACCCGATCCCCGGGACCAACGGCTTTATATCCCTTCCAAAGGATGCGGTGCATGGAACACCTACTCAGTTGTGTAGGAAGAGCTGAGTAAACTCCCAGGAGAAGAAACTCTCCTGAGTCGTGAACTTTCGACTGTATGATCGGAAGTCCAGTGCTTTAACCATCAGGCCACCACGACCCCCAGCTATGTTGTATTAGCTAGCAATATAGCTATGTAGGTGTATGAACTGAAGTTTGAATACGCAAAAAAATAAAAACACCCTACATCATTGCCTTCAGATAACTAGCTTGCCTATAGAACATTCTATAGCTAGCTGGAGGCAATGCATGGTGTAGGTAGCTAACCCTACATGGCCTTTTGAAATTTTTTGCGTAGTCTTTGAATTATAGGCTTACCTTCATGTGAGGATGAAAACTCTGAGTACTTGAATGATGGATTAGTACCAGATGTATCTTCTCTAGAATGGAAAGGTGGTCTAAGTGAATCTTGGGCTGTTGCTGAAGTGGTCTCGTCTTTCTTTATCAAGTCAAATGGCATTGACAGAGTATTAAAAGCACTTTGCTGATTTTGCTGTGGCAGAATGAAGTGAGGATATTCATTGTGATTGAAGTATACACAACTATCACTGTACAGTTTAAGTATACCCATTTCAAAGAGTTCATTCATTTCCTTGTGACTCAGTGGAACCATGTCATCTTCTCCATTTAATGATTCAAATATCACGACAATGCTACCATCCTTAATTTCAATTATGAGTAGATCTATATTTGTGCTCCTTCTTAATTTGATTTCCAACTTCTTAAGTTCCATTAATGTGAGATGGTCAAAGTCTCTGTCTATTTTAACTCTGATATTATAATATGTTCCGCTACCTTTACATTTAAATTTAGTTGGAGCTTCAGATACTTTACGATCGCAGTACACTTCAAAAGCTACAACATATTTATTCTTGTCTTCTTCCAACTCAGTGCAATAGGCTGAAATAATCAAGGCCAGAAGTTCATAATCAAAGAAGGACCAATAGTCACAAAGTTGAAGAAATATTGTATCAAATGTTTTTTTCTTTTTTGAAATAAATAATTTTAATACTTTACTTTTTGGAGACAAATAATATGACTTTAATAATGCCTGCAGCCTACCACAATCTAAATTCTGGCCTTTTAATGAAGAGAAAGTTTTATCCACTAAGAGAGCAAATAGTGATTTAACCCTTTCAAAATCTTTGCACAATTTTGTCAATAATGTTTCCCCTTGACATTTTGTCAAACCCTCACGATTCGCATGTGGAAATTGTCGCTCAATTGATATTACTGAAAGGTTA
>LWTN01000152.1 GCA_002101225.1 Cycloclasticus sp. symbiont of Poecilosclerida sp. M
CAAGTTACTCAATTCAAGTTACCCATCACAAGTTACTCAATTCAAGTTACCCATCACAAGTTACTCAATTGACCCATCAACTGGTTATCATTCATCATTTCTTTTTAACTGTTCACACAACATTGTTATCAATAGAACTTTCACATTGAAGTAATGTGTTGAAAAATACAATGCCAGTGCTTCTTCAGGAGTACTAGGTACATCAAGGTCTTCTTCTGCCATCAATAGTTGTGCTGAATGCTGGAATGTTGGAATCAGGTTTTCTGTATGCATGCTGCCAACAAAGCTGCAGGTCAATTCTGTTGCACTCACGAGAATAATCCTCAAGTCCTTCAGACAAGGATTATGAGAATAGAAAACTATGGTAGCAGCTACATACCTCTTACTTCAGGAAGGTAGTACAATTCATCAGGTATTCCATTTTCATGAATCCTATTGGCCCTGATGCGATGCATATTCCAAGTAGTCTTCATCCTATCCATTTCAGCAAGCAATCTCTAGAAATCAGTACAGTAGCTCTGACTAACCGTATTAGCTATAATTATAGCTACCTGTGGACAATGTCTGTATCATCATACCTCGCAGAGCCTATGATATTACCAATAAATAGTTCTCTAGCTCTGTAACTTGCTGCTACCTTGAAGAAATCTATCCAAAAGCCATTGCACCATTGATAAACACTTCCCCAATACTGCAGTGGAGCAATGAGTCAATGGAGGCTGCAATGGAAGCTGTGACTAAAGGCTGCAGTTATGTATGAGTGGGAGGGTCAAACATGGGACTAACTCTGGGAAAAAGCGGTATTTTAGACAAGGATGAAGAACAAGCCCTTGCCGATCATCTAGTTGAAGCGGCATCCATTGGGTATGGGAAGACCAGGAGAGAAGTGAATTTAATCACTGAATAAGTCGCTAAAGAGAAGAATCTGCTTCGAAAGAGACGTATAACAGATGGATGGTGGCGACGGTTCAAGGAAAGACAGCCAAAACTGTCTTTGCGTCGTGGAGATGCGACTGCACACGTACGTATGGATGCCACTACACGGGTGTTTTTCCACGGATTTATAAATTAATTATGGTAGGGCAGCCAACGTGGCTAGCAACCTGACCTCTAGGTTGCCTAGGGGGTATGACTTTTCACAGTCACATTAACACTGTAAAAAGCACTTAGAAAGGTCAAGCAACACCTGGGGAAGTCACAGACCTCTTGCGCATGAAAAAAGAGCGGGCTAAAACTAACTGAGCATCGGTAACTTAGTAACCAGATAATCAAATCTTGATAATCCATCTCCCAGTGCCATTCTTCACCAGACTGTGGTTTTGCGTGGAGAATTTCCACAAAGGTATGAATAGCATCAAACAGTAGCAGAATAACTAAACCACTCAGATCTCTAAAAATCATATAACTTCCCATTTTTTTGGTAGCAATGGAAAGGCATCAAAGTTTGATTAAATCATTATACAGAGTGTGTGGGAAAAAGCCAAAGGATACGCACACAACAAAAATAATGCCAGTTGCAGGTCCTTTCTTTGGGGTTGGAGGTTGTTGGGGAGTCAGAGGATATCTACCCCACCTCAGTTTGCAACTCCTGCTTTAGATGAATAAAGACATCAAAGGAGAGCGGGGTGGTATTGCAGCCCCCTCAGCATTGTCCATTAATTTTGCTGGTGTGTCTATCATGGTGTGTCTACCTTCACTTTGCAAGGATCATATCTTGTGGCTACATAGTGGTTACCACATAGTGGTTACAAGTGGCCGTTTTATAATTAGCTCTGGAGTCCTCCCTCTTCCTGCCCACCCAAACCCTTAGCAGTCTCCAGTGCAAGATGTGTCTGCATCCCCAACACACCCCTCGAGCTTTCCCCCTGTCACCACCTCATCTGCTACACCTGTGTGAGGGCAATGACGGAGAGTGGGACCCTCACCTGCAAGTGTGGCAGCAAGCAATTAGAGGGTTCAGACATTTTCATGCCACACACAGTTGTGCTGGATTACTGGGGGATCTGATGCTAATGTGTCCGCACAATTGTGGTGAAGTCCTCCAAATGAAACACCTGCACAGACACCTAAAAGCAAGCTGTACGACCATGATCACCCCACCTCTCTCCAATGTCTCAGTCCAGCAGCTGCTGGATCTACCACCAGGGAGTGCATTGGAGACAGCTGCTTTGGGGAAACTTGTGGACAAGTTCGTTCCCTCAAGTGGCTCATTCACCCAGAAGTCATCGACTGGGAAGGTACATCTTACTGCTGCAACCATAATAATCATAATAAATAATATCCTGGTGCATTATTATTTTGGTCTTCTTGTGGCTTGGTTATTGTCGTGTGCCTATCGTGGTGTGTCTATCTTCATTTCAGTTGAGTAATGCAAGCATAGCAATAATGTCTAGTATCTAAATGGGGACATGTTTTATCTTTGCGTATAGGCTCCTAATCCTGCTATGCCAGAAGTGATTCTTGAGACCCCTAGAATGTAATTTGTCATATTGAGTCTTGTGTGGATTTTTTAGCCCACAAATAAGGTATTGATTTGTGTTACACAACCAGGCTATTTCATTTCTTGATGAGAAGGTATCCACCCAAAATCCTTTGCAGAGTCCTCTCCAGAGTCCTCATACTACGGAACGAAGACTTTCTAGAGGAGTAGGGTTCTTTAACTACTCCCATTTTACTTCAACAGATGCCGCTTCTTCCCATTGTGAAGATACAACCCCCTGGATTGAACGTCCGATTAAATATAATAATATTTATTGTAAGGAATTTTTTTACATGTAGGAAGACTATGGTTTAACCCATTCCCTGATGTAAGCGGATATATCCGCAGAAATCGGGTAGCGCCTTTGAAAAAGACACAAAACATTCATGTTTTGAATTTAACGCCATTAATTTATACATAATTATCAGCAGATAGCCAATAAGATTCTCTACAGCCTGGCAACCTTGGAATTTCCCTATAAGGCTGGTTGCTATGTGCTAGAGCCCTTAGAAGTCAGCGTTTGAAAATGGCGTCCGCTCGTGATAGACTCAACCGTTTAGAACGAGCTTCTGTGGCTGTTACTGACTTACCTGGAGACTCTGCTGGTGATTTCTAAGGAGGCAGGGCTACCTGCCAGGAGCAAGCCTGCTTGTTTTTACCAGCTCAGAAGTGGCAGAGAAGAGATGGAAGGCGGTGGCTCTGACAACAGAAGAGGTAAAAGCCAAGCTTCCCTTATCTAGGGAAACGTCCCCAGATTTAGTGCTTTTTAGTGCTATTTAGGGATCAGGGGAGGATTTTTTTAAACCACAAAATCTAGGGATTTTGTAATTGACAGACTGAGCATGCTCAATAGGTCTTGAGGGTGTGTCCAGGAGTGCATCTTATAGAATCAGAGTGTCAGGTGATGCATGGGGAGAGTGCAAGTGCTAGTGAAGCAGATAGTCTTCCTCCAATAGCAAAGAGGCCAAAGAAATCCTACAGACAAAAATTCAATAGAGCTTGGGAAACTGACCCTTCATTAAAGGGCTGGGTTTCAGCTGTCAAAAGTGATCCCTACAAATCTAGCTGTAAAACTTGTGGAAAGGAGTTGGTGGCTGGGCTTTCTGAGGCTCAAGCATGCTGGTACCAAGAAACACCAGGAAAGTATGCTGTCTGTTTCAAATAGTCGACCTCTCTCCCAAATGTTAACTCGAGATTGCCACTCTGACCAAGTGAAAAGGGCAGAGATTAAAGTAGCAGCCTTTATTGTGGAACATAACTTGCCGTTCCGTGTAATGGATCATCTTTCTGGCCTGGTCTCTACCTCTTTCCCAGACTCCAAAATTGCCCAAGATTTCAGTAGTAAAAGGACAAAAACACGCAGCATAATCAAGAATGTAATGGCAAAGCGTTTTCGTGATCAACTTGAAGAAGTTTTGAAGGACGTAAAATTCTCAGTGATAATCGATGAAACCACGGATATTGCAGCCAAGAAGCAGCTAGCCATTGTTGTTCGTTTGTACTGTAACTGGGAGAAAAGAGTGACATCCAGTTTCTTCAAGTTAATAGAAGTTACTGCTGCTGATGCCGACCACATTACAGCTGCTGTTCTTGATAGCTTTGAAAAGGTTGGTATACCTACCAGTAACATCATTGGCTTTGCTGCTGATACAACTAATGTTATGATCGGATCTCATCACTCTGTGGCAACCCTCTTAAAGGTAAAGATCCCTGATTTGTTTACAATGAAGTGCTTGACACCTCTGTGCTTCACATGCATGTGAGAAGTTGCCTCGCATAATTGAGGATATAGTTCGGGATACTTATTTATATTTCAGCCATAGTGCAAAGAGGTTGACATTTTACAGAAACTCGACCCCACAAAATCCTCAAACCGGCTCAGACACGATGGCTGTCTCTAGATATGTGTGTTAAAAGGATACTTGAACAGTGGGATGCCTTAGAAGCATTTTTTGAACATCAAGCAGCAACAGAGCGACTGGTTGCTGCTGATAATCTAGCTTCAGCGTTCAAGAATCCCATTTTCAAGATGTACTTCCACTTTTTGGATGGTTCCCTCCCTAAATTTACCAAGTTTAACAGGCTGTTTCAAAGTGAAGTCCCTAACTTGCATCGCCTAACTTCAGATCTAGTCGTTCTCTACAAGTCCTTGCTGAGTTGTTACATGACCAACACATACATCAGGTCCGTGTCCATTGGCAAAATTGATCCTATGTCAAGGAGACATATGTGATAGTACCTGAGAAAAGGGACATATTACGTGCATTATTGATTTTTCAATACACGCGTTTTTAGTCTCGGCTAGAAAAAAAAATTTTTTTGTTTGATTCCTTTTTTTTGCCTCCTAGGTATCTACAACTCTTGGGCTATCTGCAGGCCAAATTTG
>LWTN01000153.1 GCA_002101225.1 Cycloclasticus sp. symbiont of Poecilosclerida sp. M
ACTGTACTATTTGACTCTGACTCTGACGCTACTAAACTTGATACTGACGTGACTGTACTATTCGACTCTGACACTGACGCTACTAAACTTGGTACCTCTGACACTGATGCTACAAAACTTGACTCTGACGTGGTGATCATACAATATGTAAATGACAACACAACTAGTGACACAACACCACTGTTATCTAGACCAGTGAAAAGACGGAGACAGAATGACCCAACATGTAGAAAACGACTAGCTTTACTTAAACATAACGTACATTACTGTAACGATGGGGCATCTACAGAGAGCATTGAAACACCTCCGCGGACTAGATGAGCACCTACTGACTCGCCATTGTTTACCTGGTAAAAATTGATTATTATGAATTATGAATTTTCACTCTGTATTTTACGATGTGACTTATATGTTTTTACGGCAGCATCTACTGTATTGCATGCATGTCCTTCTCTGTATGCTGTTTCATAGTCCCTACATGTTGCAAAAAAACGTGCTATCATATCCAATGTTATTGTAGTGAACGACTGTGGAACGATATTCCGCAGCCGTACAATGGATCCATTGCAGTGTGCCCTCGTGAATTTCTTGGCATGGCACCAACACCTCTCTATGGGATTCAGTTCGCAATGGAACTTGGGAAGATAAACACACGTGTCCTCTCCCAGTAACTTCCTTCTCCAAGATGGTTGTCCGATCACTAAAATCCTGGGGGGAAATGCATTATGTAAGTGTGTGTACATATTTATGTATGTATGGGGTATGGGAGTGTGTATTATGTGGATGTGTGTGTGGATGCCATTTGTGTTGTAAGGCTGTGTAGGTAGGGAAATAATACCTCAAATAGCTTTAGCTCTTCCCTCAATTTGTCTGCATTCATTCCATGCGTGTTCACCCCCCTTTCCTCCAGAACTGTCTTCATGCCCTTCTGCCTACCATCCTCCAAAGTCATTGTCTGGACTTCACCATCCCACCACGTGTCCATCATGAACGGCTGCTTCCCACCATCCTTCACGTTCATGTGATCAGGATTGAGAGCATCATCGGGCCTCTTCATATGTGAAGGTGCATTGTCAAAGATCCATATTCCCTGTGCCCCTGGATACTTGTTCTCAAAGATGTCTATGGCTTCATGCACTTGAACAATGAGCATCTCGTTTGTGAAGTACCCCTGAGACTGGTGTTCCAGAAGTAATCGAGCCTGTTCCCCTTCAAATTCAAGCAGCCCTCCAACCTCCTCAAGTAAATCTGAAACCATTATCGCCTGGCCAAGAGACTTTTGTTTGAGTACCTGCCCCGTTCCATCTGACCAATGAAAGGACTGGTCTACATTGGAATAGAATGTCGATTCATCGTGAAATACACGAATGATTGGCCTGGCAGAACTGGGGTCAGGGTGAGGTGAATGTGACATCAACATCCTACTTTCGTAAGATGAGAGAGTCGCAAGGTACTTCTTTCTGTCTTCCACAACATCAGGACGCTCATGGCCATCGAAGTAGACACCTTTGCTAAACTGCTTATACGAAAACCCCAACTCATGTAACCACTCAGAAGCAGTCGACGTACAAACATCAGCATTCCAGCTCTCCTTGACCCACGAAACAAACTTGTCCAAAGTAAGGTTTGGTTTCCCCTTAATGTACCCGTTTTCCCGTACGTACTGGCATGCATCAGTCCTGAAGTTCTCGTCAGTCATCAAAGACATGTGCTTTGGATGCCGACCTCGACTGGATTTCAGCTCCGTCTCCAAGGACATATCAGTTACATCCTCAATGCAACTCAGTGTGCCGAAGTAGTCCCTGAATACATCCACAGCCCATCTCCGAATGACCTCAACTGCGAAGTGTGTAAAAGAAGATGCCTGAGCACATGCTGTCATAATGCCACTGCCATTGGAGACACTCACTGCAAATATGTGAAGAGCTATGGCCTTTTGTATCGTAAATGTTGTGTTTCGTTCGATGTAATTGTTTAAGCATGTCATTCCGTCCAATATACCTCTTTCCTTGTCTTAAGTAAGTTTGTTAAAGTTTTTTGTTCATGTTTCTTTGGATCTCTTCTGGGCCGTAACTCTGGCTGCTCAGTCTCTGCAGGTGGTTCTTCCTCAACTGGCTCTTCCTCTAGCTCTACAGGCTCTTCCTCTACAGGCTCTTCCTCTACAGGTGATGGTGACAGTACGCTGTGTCTACCCCTTGGAGAGTATGGCTTGATCTGTGCAGTGATCCTGTTGCATGCCTTGTCTGCACAACCTCTTTTGCTGGGAGGGGCTGTAGCTGCAGGAGGGTGCGTGTTGGTGACATCTGATAAGAATGCACACAAACCACGTCGACGTTTAGCCATGCTTAACCGATCTCTAGCAAGGGAAAATCCCCAAATCACGGCGCGCGGGCAATACTCGTGACAAGGCATGGAACGTCATAACAAACAACAAGATTTTTGTGATGTCATAACAAAGATGGCGCTACTCTACTAAGTACTATGGAGAAACAGTAATACTGACTCTTCGAAATGTTTTTTTCTTTTGTTCTTTCTGCTGCCTGTAAAATACCATGAATAAGGATACATGTAAAAATTTTGTATACTCAGTGATAGTTATAAATGAGATATGAAAAATTCTACTCTTTAAGCTGGAAGCACTGTAGGTACCACCAGAAAAGAAGATTCTAAAAAGAATTAAGGCCTTTTATTCAAGTAGGCGAAATTTGCTGGCTGTATATAAGGATGACGAAAAAAAGAACAGGCAAATGAGTATGAAGGCCAGCAGCCGAACCTTTGTAAGTCACAGATTATTTGACGCAGCTATAATCTGTTAATTGAAGATTGCAAGAAGTAAGCAAGTAATGAAGGCAGTAAAGGAAGGAAAAATTAATCCTACTGACAAGGGTGCAATCACATCATTTAGGAGAAGTTTACCTAAGGTAAGCTAAAGCTATTTGTGCTTTAACTAATTATCGTCTTGATAAGGTTCCTGTTGAGTCATTATCACCTCCAAGGAGCACTTCAGATGTGAATTTTAGGGAAAGGAGACTGGAGGTATTAAGGAAGGCAAGAGCTGCCAGAAAAAAATAAACAGACTGCTGTCAGTGCTGTACGTAAGGCAGCTAGCTAAAATCTTTGCTTGCATTATGTGATTGCATTATTTTTACAGGAAGCATGCGCATCTCCTTCGGCACAAAACCAAGTAAGTAGCTATTAATGTTGGTGAATACATGATAATTATATACATAGGTTGTGGCAGAGGAACAATATACACCTCCATTATTTCACGATGAAGAAATATTGGCTAGAAACAGCATATGGGATGATGATGAGACACAACTAAATTAATTAACCAAGCAGTAAGTACATTATGTGTAGCTAGCTACATGGAGTGAATTATTATGTTAATGTTTTTTTTGTAGTAGCTATTGTAGCTAATTCTACACAAAGAAATGTAAGTTGAAATTACAATGTACGTACATCATAATTCTGATTATATCATAATAGAATCGTAGAGACTAGTAAAAAGACTAGCTAATAATCACCCTCCTGCAAACTTGTTCTTTGATGTGATGTACATTTTCTTAATGTTATCACTGAATAAAAAAAATTATTACATAATCATAACTTATTATACAAAATGATAAACCTGAGATGCAAACAATCTCTGATTTCATTACAGATTGGAATGTACATAATCGATTGCTAAATCGCATGGTTATTTTATGAATGGATTATGCAATAGAAAATTGTTATTCAATTAACTGCTTATTGCATAGTGGATTTTTCTGCTGAATCAAATATAAAATTAAGCACTTATTTTACTAAATGATAACCTGTGGGTATGTGCTCTCCGAGCTCTAGTTTTTGTAATGACAGATTGATTATTAGTTAAGGCATTTTGGTATGCAACCATTCTTGGAGGCACTGGCCTTGGGTAGACAATGGCTTCAAGTTTATAAAAATGGTACCCTGCAGGTTAGATGTGGGGCAGCTATAGCCAAATATGACCTGCAGCTCTATAAGGAAAGGACTGACCACAACTTAAAAAATTTTTCCCCAGTCGAGTCAGACCTAGATTCCCCTTGGATAATACAGCTCCGACTGAATGCCTGGCCTTGGTGGGCCAGAATCCTCGTCTTTCTGACGACTGCAATAATTGACAGTTGCCTGGGTAACCTGTGCATGCATATTGGGTGTGATGTACAACACATTTTTCTCTTGATTGACTCACTTTTTAAGGCTTGCTTCGCTCGCAGTAATAGATGTAATATGTATTATAATTATAGGGAAGCTACAGCAGCAATTCTGGGCCATCAACCAGTTCCTCAGTTCAGGTTTGTATTGCTAAAAATCATTTTGTGCTGCAATGACTGCAGTTGCTGACCCATGAATGCAGATAACTCCTAGTCGTCCTTAGTCTGGGCGTGGCCAGCTCTCAAATGAAGATTGAGAGTCTGGGGATACCAGCATACTGCATCAGTAACTATGAATATAATTATAAGCTGTGCTGGGCAGGGCTGATGCAGAGGAGGCACGACATGCGGTCCAGAAAATGCTGACTCGGCGTGCCTTTTTACATTGGAGTCTATGGGTGCTGAGTCAGCATTTTGTGACGCATGTCGCACCTTCAGTTCGAGACTGTTGAACTCCACCTCTCCATGCCCACATCCAGTTGAACCCCCCTCTGCATGCCCACTTGAGACAGTCAAACTCCACCTCTGCATGCCCACACCCAGTTCGAGACTGTCGAACTCCACCTCTCCATGCCCACACTAAGTTTGACAGAGTTGAACCCCCTCCCTGCATGCCCACACCTACACCCAGTTCAACAGAGTCGAACTCCTCCTCTCCATGCCCACACAAAAACAATAGAGGTACAGTTACCTTG
>LWTN01000154.1 GCA_002101225.1 Cycloclasticus sp. symbiont of Poecilosclerida sp. M
TAAATCATGCAAGTGGTAGAGGCAGGGATGGAAGGAAGGGGTACTTGTAGAGGAAGGGATGGAAGGAAGGGGTACTTGTAGAGGCAGGGATGGAAGGAAGGGGTACTTGTAGAGGCAGGGATGGAAGGAAGGGGTACTTGTAGAGGAAGGGATGCATGGAAGGAAGGGGAGGAAGGGATGGAAGGAAAGGGTACTTACATGTAGAGGCATGGATGGAAGGGATGTAAAGAAGGCTTGTAGAGGCAGGGATGGAAGGAAGGGGGCATTAAGGATAATGTAAAGCAGTGGTGATTTCTCCTGTGTCTCACAGAGCTTCACACTGTTCTATAGATATTGATGAGTGTGGAGATGGCTCACACAACTGCCATCAAAATTCCACATGCACAAATGGATTTGGCTACTTTAACTGCACATGTGACATTGGGTTTGAAGGAAATGGATCTATTTGCAGTAAGTCTTGTGATTAGAAACTGTTAGCACAAGTATTAATGCAGACTTATAGGAATTAAAATCTACCATCAACCACTACAATATTGTCTGTTGATACATAGGTTGTACTGATGGTGATGTGTTGTTGATGAATTGTTCAAGCCCATCGATAGGACAAGCTGAGGGAAGAGTGGAAATATGCTATGACAATCTGTACTGGACTATTTGTGATGACTATTGGGATGTTGCTGATGCTAGGGTCATCTGCAGGCAACTTGGTTTCACTGGGACTGGTAAGTTGCAAGTTGGAGTGCATTTTGAGCAGTGGTATATGTACAGTGCATAATGCAGATCATTTTCCCATCATGAGAGCGAACACAAGATATGGCAATGGATCTGGAGAGATACTGTTTGATAACTTGATGTGTGGTGGTCAAGAGCTTTCACTTTTCGATTGCCCTGGCAATGTAATATGGGATAACAACTGTGATCACTCTGAAGACGCTGGTGTGGTCTGTAACAGTAAGCTAGCTAGCTAGCCAACACACTGTGAGATACCACCACATAATGGCTCTCTGTTTCTAGCTATTTGTAACGATGCCTACGCAAGGCTGGTGAACGACAATCCTCTGCAAGGAGACATCATCAAGGATACACTGAGAACTGGAAGGGTAGAGATGTGCTTGGAAGGAGAATTCCGCACCATATGTGATGATAACTGGAGTGATGGAGCTGCTTCTGTGCTCTGCAGTGAACTTGAGTTTTCAAAATATGGTACATAATATACTCATTGTTCTGTAGTGTACTATAATAGTCTGTTGACTTCCAACAGGAGCTATTGGTCTGAATGGGAGCTTGTTTGCCTCTGGTGACCAAGTACCATTGCCTGGATTTGAATCAGTGAATTGTTCTGGAACAGAAACTTATCTTCATGATTGTCAGAAGACAATTGCCAGCCACCATAACTGCAGAACTGCCTCAGCTGTCTGCCAAAGTATGCAGTTATACCAAATACATCTAGTATCCTTATCTGCTTACTGTAGGTGCAACTGTGGATGACTCCAACTGCAGTAATGGAGATGTCAGACTTGTAAATGGAAGCAGTGTTTTGGAAGGGAGAGTTGAAATTTGCATCAATCGTGTGTGGGGAACAGTTTGCAGTGAAGCATTTACTGTTGATGAAGCAAGAGTGACTTGTCATAGTTTGGGGATGATATCAGGTGATTTGTTGCTAAGGGCTAAATGTGTTTCAAACTTTTACTTCAATCTGTACTGTAGTGGGTGAATCTGCAGTTGCTAGAGTCAATGCAGCATTTGGTAAAGGGACAGGACCAATATTTCTAAGTCTCTTGGACTGTGAAGGCAGTGAAAAGGGACTGCTAGATTGTAATAAGAAAGCATCACTTGGTATCGCCCGTTGTTCTCACAGTGAAGATGCTGGTGTGGTTTGCCCTGGTATTTACCTATACTTGTGCTTAAGCAAACAACATTCAAGGTTTTGCTGTTACTTTCAGATAATAATGAGTGTGATGATAATCCATGTAATATGAATGCTGACTGCTATAACATCTTTGGTAGTTTTAACTGTGAATGCAGGGAAGGTTACATGGGCGATGGATTTGATTGCGATGGTAAGACAACTTATAATTCCGGTACTGAAATAATCCTATTTTTTATGTTAGATATTAATGAGTGTGAAGATTCGAATGGAGGATGTGAAGAAGTGTGTGTAAACAACAATGGAAACTTTACATGTTTGTGTACAACTAATGGAACAGAACCAAGTGGAGGTTTTTGTGTTGGTACGTACACATAATGTGATATGTTTAATGATTGTTATCAGGTATTTGATCTTGATTTCTTTAGACATTGACGAGTGTGCTACAAACAAGCACAACTGTGATTCCTTGCTGTTTAGAAGATGCAATAACACAGAACGAAGTTTTGACTGTGTATGCCAGGATGGGTACCTTCAAGATCCATCAGGATCTTGTGAGGGTAAGAATTGTATATAATTTACGTATGTGACCATACAAGTCTTTTTGAAGATGTTGATGAGTGCAGTGATAGTGATGGACTGTGCGGCTTCAATGCCAGTTGCATTAACACAGTTGGAGGATTCAGATGTGACTGTGACCTAGGATACCACCATTCTACTAGTAATACATATTGTGAAGGTAAGGAAGGATAAGCATGAAGATAATGATTATTTTACATAATGATGATCAACAATGATTATTTTACATACATAGATATCGATGAGTGCTCAACCGGAGAGCACAGATGTGACATGCTAGCCATGTGTGTGAATACTGATGGTGGCTACACATGTAATTGTAACCCTGGTTATTCTGGTGATGGAGTGGCTGGTCTAGGATCATGTATAGGTACTGAACAGTTGCTCACAACATCTTACAGTCGAATTCTGCATGTCTTTGCAATTTATTATCATAGATATCAACGAGTGTAACTTAGGAACTGATATGTGTGACATCAACGCTTTCTGCAACAATTCTATAGGAGACTATACTTGTTTCTGTAGACCAGGTTTCAATGGAGACGGCTTTCTCTGTGGTAAACAAGTCTAGCAATATAGCAGGGCCCCAGAAAAATAGACTATGTGGTTTAACCAGCATAATTTATGCGCCCACAGAGAGCCTGGCCTTGGCCCCAACCCACGACACAGAAAGCCCCAGCCCAGAGCCTGACACTGGCCCCAGCCCAGAGCCTGACATGGGGGCAGAGCCTGACACTGGCCCCAGCCCAGAGCCTGACACTGCCCCCAGCCCAGAGCCTGACACTGGCTCCAGCCCAGAGCCTGACACTGGCCCCAGCCCAGAGTCTGTCACTGGCCCCAGCCCAGAGCCTGCATGTCACTGGCTCCAGCCAGAGCCTGCATGTCACTGGCTCCAGCCCGAGCCTGTCACTGGCTCCAGCCCAGAGCCTGACACTGGCCCCAGCCCAGAGCCTGACACTGGCCCCAGCCCAGAGCCTGACACTGGCTGACACTGGCCCCAGCCCAGAGTCTGTCATGCAGCCTTTTGTGATATTGTAGATAGCAGTGTATCCTGGGGCTAGTCCCAGTCAGGTTCTGTATGACCTGAGCTACTGCTAGGCCAGTGCCCCGGGATATCTTCTTATACTTTTATGCACTCTACAGGATGTGGAGATGGTGATGTGCGACTGGTTGATGATTCTCACGACACCTACTCTTCCTTTGTTGCTACTAACAATGAGAATTTAGTTTGCCAGTATGAAGTTGATGCTGATGAAATAGAAGTGATTCAGTGTTCTGGGGATTGGTCAACAGTACTAGAAGGTCGGGTGGAAATATGCATAGACAATCAGTATGGCACTGTTTGTGATGATCGTTGGGATGAATTGGAAGCTACTGTTGTGTGCAGACAACTACAACACACCTCTACAGGTATAAGTAATAATTCTGTATAGCTGAATCAAGTAATACTGTATTAAAATTGTGATAGATGTTATTCCTGTGAGGAAATTGGACCTCAAGTATGGAATAGGAAATACCAGTATTTACTTGGATGATCTAGACTGCAGTGGCAGTGAAGCTGACTTGTTACACTGTGCACATGACAGTCATGGAAGAGCTCAGCATTACTGCACACATGAGGAAGATGCAGGAGTGAAGTGTGGTGGTAAGAGGCACTTTTTGTTTGTGCAGATATAACTTATAACTGATTATTTTTCATAGCTGTATGTGAAGAATATAGTGCTAGAATTACAGTTGGTTCTGGAAACCAATACTACGATGGTGTAAATGTTGAAGACATAACTTTCTACATTGATGATGCCTTGGCTATTGGTCGTATTGAGTTATGTATAAGTGGAGCATGGTCAGCTGTATGTGAAGATCTATGGAATAGGACTAATGCTGCTGTGGCATGCAAACAGCTCGGCTTCTCAAATGCAGGTGAAACATAAACATTATGTCATTCCATGTCATTGAAATGCTCATCTATAGGAGCTATCAGTAATGGAAGCTTTTTTCAATTGGATGTTGAAAGCAGTGAAGACTTACGTCTGTTTGAGAAGAATATAGCATGTAATGGAACAGAATCTCACTTGAGTCAGTGTCCTATTACTGAGCCTGAGGACGAGGGAAGAAGATGTGGTGCTCGCCAGAATGCATACATCGCATGTCAAGGTACATAGTGCAACTGCCAGATTTCTTAAGTGGGTGTTCACTTTGGTGTTTATGTTTATTCCAGACCCAGAGACTGAGTTTGAGGAATGCACTCATGGAAGTATGAGGCTCCAAGATGGACCTAATGTGCGAGAAGGCAGAGCAGAGATCTGTTTCAACAATGCATGGGGGACAGTCTGTTCACAGTTATTTGATGATGCTGATGCTGCTGTTGTGTGCTCCCAAATGGGCTTTGAAAGAGAGGGTATGTATGTATGTATGTATGTATGTATGTATGTATGTATGTATGTATGTATGTATGTATGTATGTATGTATGTATGTA
>LWTN01000155.1 GCA_002101225.1 Cycloclasticus sp. symbiont of Poecilosclerida sp. M
ATATACCCGACCAGCCTCTGTTTTAACAAAAGAAGCTGATGGCTTTTTGTATTAGATGTAAAATCTAACACAAAAAAAACCATCTTGTTTTCAAATGTAAGTGGTGCACTTATTATGCGAATCTAGGCGATCTAAATTGCTCTATCAAAAATTAAATGAAGTTAAATGTTTTTATGAGGATAAACCAATTGTACCCGAAGAGGAAGAAATAAGACAGGCCTTTGCTTTAAGCCTCGTTGATATTGCTAGGTACTGCTTAGATAATAAAATCAATGCAAAAAATATCGATACTGTGAAGCTATTGATGTTTTCAGTCCCCCACCTGCTTTCAATTAGAAAATTTGCAGTAAGATTAGATATGTATTTCCATGCTTGTATGCTAATTATTCATGGTGAAGATAGTTCAACAGTAACCATTGAGACAATAAGAAACACAGCAAAAGTGACAATACATCTGTTTCACAAATTCCCATCACAACATTTAGTTGTATACGGATACTTGAAGGGTTACCAAGAGTCGTTAGAAGCTAATAGTAGGTTGTAAAAAAATTAAAATTAAGCAGACCCGCCTTTAGGCGGGTTTTTTTATACCTGTTAGACTATGTAGAACAAAAGAATATAGAAGTTAATGAAAATAAAAACAATCATATTGGCGGCCGGGCAAGGCACGCGGATGAAATCCAAGAAGGCTAAAGTTCTGCATGAAATTGCAGGTAAGTCTATGCTGCGGCGCGTGGTTGAAACGAGTCAGGTATTGCAAAGTGAGATTATCGTCGTTTATGGGCACGATGGTGAGCAGGTCAAACAATCGTTGGGCGACCTGTCTATAAGTTGGGTAGAACAGGCAGAGCAACTCGGCACAGGGCACGCCGTTCAACAAGCTATTAGCCAAGTGGGTTCAAATGATACCGTGCTAATTTTGTACGGGGATGTCCCCCTAATTAGAAGCGATACGCTGAGCAAAATGATTGAGGCCCTGAGCGATGAATCGTTATCGTTATTAACGGTGAAGCTCGATAATCCAGCAGGCTACGGGCGAATAAAAAGGTCGAGTGGCACAGTTGAAAAAATTGTAGAGCAAAAAGATGCGAATGAAACTGATCTGGCAATAAACGAAGTTAATACGGGGATTATGGCGGTTAATGGCGGCGTACTCGCAACGTGGTTGTCCGCGCTTAAAAACAATAACGGCCAGAATGAATATTATTTAACGGATGTAATAGAAATGGCCGTTAAGCAAGGCGTTTCAATTAATACGTTCCACCCGCATGACGCCTTCGAAGTTGAAGGGGTGAACTCAAAGGCGCAATTAAACACGCTAGAAAGGTATTACCAACGCCAACAAGCGCAGGCCTTAATGGAGGCGGGCGTCACGCTAGCGGATAAAGACAGAATAGATATCAGAGGTGATTTAACCATCACGGGTGAAGACGTATCTATTGATGTAAACAACGTATTTGAAGGGAGCGTAAGTCTAGGTGATGGCGTGGAAGTTGGGCCGAATTGCGTTATTAAAAATGCGACGGTTGGCGCTAATACGGTGATAAAGGCCAATTCAGTACTTGAAGATTGCATCCTAGGTAACGACGTGAGCGTGGGGCCTTTCGCAAGAATCAGGCCGGGCACGGTGTTAGCCAATAATACGCACGTTGGAAATTTTGTAGAAATCAAAAAGACCCATGTAGGGGAGGGCTCTAAAATTAGCCACCTTAGCTACATTGGTGATGCGGAAGTCGGTAAGGGCGTCAACATAGGAGCCGGCACCATCACGTGTAATTACGACGGCGTTAATAAATTCAAAACCACGATTGAAGATGGCGCGTTTATTGGCTCAGGCACACAGTTAGTTGCACCCGTAACAATAGGTGCAGACGCGACTCTAGGCGCCGGAACTACTCTCTCAAAAGACGCGCCTAAAGATGCCCTAACGGTAACAAGGGCAAAACAAATAACACTCAAAGGCTGGAAAAAGCCAACAAAGGAATAATATGTGCGGGATTGTTGGTGCGTTAGCTAAAAGAGATATTACCCAAGTTTTAATTCAGGGCCTGCAGCGGCTCGAATATCGTGGATATGATTCGGCGGGTGTTGCGGTTATCAGCGAAGAAGGGGCCATACAATGCAGAAGAACACAAGGCAAAGTAAAAAAATTAGAGGCGTTGATAGGCGAACAATCGCTATCGGGCTATTGCGGAATATCACACACTCGCTGGGCCACGCACGGCGTGCCGTCCGAAACAAATGCACATCCCCATCTATGCAAAAACGACGTTGCGCTGGTACACAATGGCATTATTGAAAACCATGAAACCTTGCGCAAACAGCAAACTAAGATGGGCCATGAGTTTGATTCAGAGACCGACACAGAAGTTATCGTACACGCGGTTTATGATGCTTTAAAAGACACGAGTGATTTGCTGAAGGCGGTACAAGAAACGGTAAAGACGCTTGAGGGGGCCTACGCGTTAGGCGTTGTGGGAGCCAACAAAAACTATCGACTGATTGCAGCAAGAAAAGGTAGCCCGCTCGTTATCGGGCTTGGAGACGATGAATACTTTATTGCGTCTGATGTGTTTGCTTTACTGGGTGAGGCGAGCCATTTTATTTACTTAGAAGACGGTGACATTGCAGACATCACGTTAAATGGAATAACTATTTATGATGAATCGGGTGAAGAAGTAACGCGTCCCATCAATGAAACTGAACTAAAAGCCGATAACATCGGTTTAGGTCGCTATCGTCATTACATGCAAAAAGAAATTTTTGAACAGGCCGCGGTACTTAAAAACACAATTGATGGCCGCATTGGCGATGGAAGATTATTGGCTAGTTGTTTTGACGGGCAGGCAAATAGTGCTTTCGAAACAATTGAAGAAGTACAAATTGTAGCGTGCGGCACTAGTTTTCACGCTGGATTAGTCGCTAAGTATTGGCTCGAATCGATAGCAGGCCTCCCCTGCCAAGTTGAAGTGGCCAGTGAATTTCGCTATCGCCCGCATATCGTTAATAAAAAAACACTGTTTTTAACCATATCTCAATCGGGCGAAACGGCGGACACACTGGCGGCGCTGCAAGCATCCGGTACATTAGGCTACGCGCATACACTAACAATTTGTAATGTTCCAGAAAGCTCGCTGATTAGGGCATCCGAGTGGCATCTAATGACAAGGGCGGGGCCGGAGATTGGCGTTGCTTCAACGAAAGCGTTTACAACACAATTAGCGGCACTTCTATTATTAGTGATTGCGCTGGGCAAGCACCATAAAATTACAGAGCAAAAAGAAACAGAAATCATTAGGCAGCTAGAGGTGTTGCCAGAAAAGGTGGCTGAAGTGCTCCGCCTAGAACCTGAAATAGTCCGTTTTGCAGAACAGTTTGAGGATAAACACCACGCCTTGTTTTTGGGTCGCGGCGAACAATACCCCGTGGCGATGGAAGGGGCACTTAAGATAAAAGAAATCTCCTATATTCACGCAGAAGCTTATCCCGCTGGTGAGCTAAAGCACGGCCCGTTAGCGCTTGTTGATGAGGATATGCCGATTGTTGCTGTGGCGCCTAATAATGATCTGCTGGAAAAACTAAAATCCAACCTGCAAGAGGTGCAAGCGCGGGGCGGTAAATTATTTGTATTTGCAGACAAGAAGGCGGCATTTGAGAAAGCTGAAGGCCTGAGCTTAATTAGGGTGTCAGAAATAGATGATGTGATAGCACCCATTATTTATACCATTCCACTTCAGCTGTTGGCCTATCACGTAGCGGTAATAAAAGGAACGGACGTAGATCAGCCAAGAAATTTAGCAAAGTCTGTAACGGTCGAATGACGATAATAAAAATCGGTATAAAAGAGTTATGTGTGAATGCCGAGAAACAAATTGAAACCATCACGGTCGACGACGCACTAAGCCTATATCAAGATGAACAAGTCGTTGTGGTTGATATTCGAGATATTAGAGAACTGTATCGTGATGGAAAAATCCCCGGCGCGTACCATGCCCCACGTGGCATGCTGGAATTTTGGGTAGACCCTGAAAGCCCATACCATAAACCCATTTTTGTATCGGGTAAGCGGCTCGTATTTTATTGTGGTGGTGGCATGCGTTCAGCGTTAGCCACACAAACGGTTCAGATGATGGGGCTGAAAAAAGCATGCCATATAGAGGGTGGTTTTGCAGCTTGGCGTAAGGCAAACTTTCCAATTGAGGACGTTGAGTAATAAAAAGGGGTTAATCAGATTTGAAATAACGACGGCGAACAAACTTATGGCGCAAGTTAAATTTTTTTATGGATAAGCCTATTGTTGTTAGGCGTTTTATTAAGCAGTGGCTGCACAAAAAGGCAGCCACAGTTAGATACGCTCCAAGCATCAGACGTTATTCTAGCTTTCGGTGATAGCCATAACTTATGGAGCTGGGGTAAACCCAAATACGCAAAGCTATCCGGCCGTATTGCAAGCATTAACGGGGCATAAAGTTATCAACGCCGGCATACCGGGTGAGGTTTCAAAAGCGGGATTGCGCCGTTTGCCTTCAGTGCTACAAGCGGTTCAACCGAACCTCGTAATTTTATGCCACGGGGGTAATGACTTAATTAGGAATATGGGTAGAGCTCAGCTCAAAGAAAATCTTGAGCAGATGATAAGCCTGATTAAAGACACAGGGGCAAGAGTTATCCTGATTGGCGTGCCAAGCTTCAACATAATGCTCGACGTACCCTCGTTATACGAAGAGTTAGCGCAACAACACGAGATTCCCGTTGAGCTGGAAAGCTTGTACGATTAAAAAACCGCACTAAAACGGGTAAACTGAGACCCACCTTTAGTTGCAACTAAAGGCTTTATGTTACAGCTCGATGGAGTGATGGCTTTGTTCTTTATTAAGAAAACAAAACCGATAACAAGTGAGAGCGTAACATAACTCATTAAAGTAATAACTCGAACAGTCATCAGGGACTCGCAGCCCGTATAGCAAGTAGGAGTAATACTACCATGAATAATCAAGAAATAAACGTAGG
>LWTN01000156.1 GCA_002101225.1 Cycloclasticus sp. symbiont of Poecilosclerida sp. M
GGAGGTACTTCTCCAATCTGTGGTGGAGTAGGAATGAACACATCTACTACCTCCTCTTGAGGTTCCACCTCAGGTACAATGAGGGCTGTTCTTTCTGCCAATCCATTTGAGGCTGGATGGTAAGGGGCTGAAGTATGGTGCTTGATACCATTGTTGCTCCAAATTCGTCACTGACTAAATTGTCTGTGACCACTGTTTCAGGATTCCAAATCTGGCGAAAACAGTTCTCAATTCTGCCATGACTGCTTTTGATGTAGCGTTTGGAGTACAGAATGCCTCAATCCATTTGGAATGAGCATCATTGAGAATGAGGAACATTCGATTCTCGAAGGGACCCGCATAATCCAAGTGGAGACGGGACCATGGCTTCGTAGGCCACTTCCACGGATTCAATGGTGCGGCGGGGGGAGACGACTGCACTTCCTGGCAAGCGTTGCAAGTACGGACAGACTTTTCTATGTCAGTGTCTATTCCGGGCCACCACACATACATACGGGCCAATGACTTCATCCGTGACATCCCAGGATGACCTTCATGCAATTCCTGCAAAATTACTTGTCTTCCTGGTGGGGGAATAACCACTCGAGAACCCCACAGAATACATCCCTCGTATGTGGAGAGTTCGGGCTTTTTAGCTGTGAATGCATTCAGCTCTGGCCCACAATGACTTGGCCAACCTTGCAGTAGGAACTGCAAAACCCTAGAGAGATTTGGACTCTCCTGGTCCATACCCGAATGTCTTTGGCCGTCACTGGCGAGTCTTTCAAGTGGTCAGCTAGCAGTAACAGTTCTGGTGGCTCATCGTCTTCATCTGGCACCACTGGTAGGGGAAGACGACTCAGGGCATCTGCGTTTGCACATGCCTTACTGTTTCGCAGAAGCTTGACATTTCTTGTCAGCGGTTTCTAGCCTTTGAGCGAGCTGTACTGCCTTCGCATAGGTGAGCGTGACCTCGGCTAATAGCCGTTTCTGTATGGCATCGTCATTGGCACCACAAACGAGACGATCTCGGATCATGTCTTCCAACGCAGCACCGAAATTGCAATGTTCCGAAAGAGAACGAAGTTGAGCAATGAAATTGGAAACCGACTCACCTGGTTTGTGTGAAATTTGAACCGTTCCACGATCTCGGAAGGCTTGGGACTGTAGTGAGGCCCTAGCTTTTCAACCAGCTGCTCGAACGTCTATTGTCCCCTGGCTTTTCGGGCGACAACAGATCTCGCAGCACTTTGTACGTCGCTGCTCCAATGACGGTCAGGAAAACTGCACATTTCTTGACGGCATCCGCGATGCCGTTGGCAGTGAAAAAGAAACTCAGCCTCTTGACATACTGAGGCCAATCTTCCTTGAAGACGTCGTATTCTTCGATCCTTCCCAAGGTTGCTCCTACCATCCCCGGCCTCGTCGCCAATTATGTTGTATTGTTGCAGGATTGGTTCGGGACGCAAGATTTATAGCAAAAGACAAAAACTATTCTTTGCACAATATACTTATACAAAATCAATGCTACTTTACCACTACAGTTACTTTATGTGAACATCCATAATCAACCTAATTTGTGCCTGTCACAAATTAGACATAAAAATCGGAGAGTGAGCGATGCAGTAAGTTTGTGTTTTAGTGGCTATATTGGGTGGATGTCACTGCCAGGAGGCATGTGAGGGGGGATTTCACCAAATTTGGTGTGGAATTCTTGCAACTTATTTTAAACTCAAACTTGGTGTGCTGGGCACACCATCTTTGTGCCATACCTGGTAGCATTGTTTAAAACGACACAAAACATTCATTTATACCTCATAAGCGGCTGAGAGAAGATATGGATGTTGGGACTTAGCGGTGGCTCTGACAACAGAATTAGCTAGTGGTAGCTAGCTATTCTGTAGGTAGTCTACTGCTTTAGGAATAAGTAGTGAAAGCTAAATCCAAATGACTGCTGAGATAATGTTCAAAGAGTTGTATGTACCATCCCTCCCATGTCTACAGTATGGTGCTCCCATAGAGTGTGACACGCTCTCCAGCTGCTCTGCCATGCCATGGTCGCATCCTCTACTGAAGTCACCTGTAGTGTCCTACATAGCCACAGTGCCTGTCTGTATTCTGTGTTTGTCTCTGTGCCCTCCCCACCCATGCATCTTCATGCATGAGTCATACAACAAACACAAAGAACGTTAGACGGACTGATGTTCAGCTGTGATATGCTGAGCTGGATCCATCTGAAGCTGATGTACCTAGAACTTGATGTGTAAAAAAGAACTAAATTTCAAATTGCATTGCACTCCTCCACTCACATCGTGATGGAATTGATCAACTTAGATGAAGAGCCGAAATAGTGCTCTACAGGCATTAGTGTCTCTTATTTTGTATGCAGGACATGCTGGAAAACAGGTAACTAGCGGCTACCTAATACAATCGTTCAATTCTCCAGGTGTACCACAGATTACAAAAGCTACTGCTTTGTTTGTAACCATACTACAAAAGAATCGCCATGCACATCAACAGGGCTTTTTTGTTTCGCTCAGTGAAGGACTTCAACAACGTGGTGAGTATGATTGCTTTTCCTTCCCAACAGACTCCAAGCTAAACCGGTGTCACAGGGGCATAGGCAGGATTTCTGAAGGGGGGTTTATATCTTGATTGTGTGCATGCAGGACACCATGCACCTTCCAGGAAAGTTAATGAGAGCTGATAATCCTGACCTGCCTACTTCACACCCAGAAAGAACGTGGATTACGAAATCTTCCAGTTTAGGCAGAAGTCTCAAAAAGCAGGAGAGAGACAGTGGATCATTTTGTCACCCGCTTACGAAAACTAGCTATTAACTGTCAATTGGCGGAGACTCTTCCAAGTGGAGTCTTGGGTGCTCTAGGACACTCTTGTCTCGGAGACTCTTTCAAGTGGAGTCTCGGAGACTCTTCCAATTTGAGGGAATGAAACTAAACTTTGAAGGGGGGTGGGGAGCCTTTGCTGGTACTGACGTGAATATCGTCGTGGGCGTCTTCACATGGAAACGCCCGTTTACACTGCTGACAGGTGGTCAGATGTTGTGAAACAACTCAGCCTTTGCGGCTTTCAATCACGTGTTGTCCAGCATCTCCCGTGCACAATGATGTATCATACTATCTATAGCTCTAAAGAAACATCTTTACTCTGTGGTGCCAAATATTAGTTTCTCAAGCCCAGCCCGCATGAGTTATTCTGGCTCTGCTGATTTTTTTAAAGCTCTAAATTGGAATATCTGTGGTTAAATTGCACTTGTCATTAACACCTATTAACATGATTACCAACAATTTTAGCTGCTAATGAGAATGTGGTAATTTTTTATATCAAAATAAAAACCCACATCCCCCATGCCTTTTGATTGCCTAAAAGTTTGCTGGCCTTATGTCATGGATTATGTACATTTTAACCTGGGCGGACAGACATGTACTACTGTAGCTGTACCTTTTTCAGCTTTCCTGGAATTCTTTTCCCTTACTAGATTTTCGTTTTTTCAATGGTCGATAAGATGCCTGTGGCATAAAATCATCGTCAGAGGTACCACCACTGTTACTTAGCCAGCAGGAGAATTTGATTTCTTATTAAAGAGCTTTGATCTCATTGCAGGGAGTTCAGTTTTCTTCCTAACCTTTTCCACCTGCTTCATACAACCAGCGTAGCTGTTTTAGACCCAGCCAAATCTATCAGTCTGCGAAGAAGACAGCGTTGACCAGTGTTGAAACGCTGAAGTACCTCCTCCCATCTGGGCTGTCGAGCTTGAAATTGCTGCCCAAATTCTTTCAAAAATTGGTCACTGCCTCCTGTTAGCCATAACAGTATTACAATTCCAAAAGGCTCAATCAAGTCTCATCACACATTAATACTCACTGCCTGGCAGGGTAAGGGGAGCTCCATAGCTCTTCGCTCTCACTATGTCCCTAGGGATGTCCTATTCTATGTCCCTAGCCCCTCCCTATGTCCCTGAGACATCATACGTATGTCCCTCCCTACGTATGTCCCTAGCCCATCATATGTCCCTCCTAGCCCCTCCCTATGTTACTTGTCATTGGTATGTGTGCCATTAATGCACACATACCACCCTTCCCATAACATGAAGGGTCCACTCACCTTTGAGATGAGGGATAAGGTCCCAGGGTCTGTGGGAAAGGAAACACAGAACACTAAGAGCACTGCATTTGGGATTAGGGATCAGACACAGTTAAAATAATTATGTCTAAGGGGGATGATACCCATGAGCTTTGTTGTCCTTAAATCTCAGGTTTTATGGAATCTTGCTTGTATAGCACTAAATGTATATCACCTAATGCAAAGTGTTTTTCACATTAACCCTCACTACGGGTGATGACCAAACAGACATACAGGCTTCCACTTATATAAGGTGGAGTCCCGGAGACTCTGTTGAGTGGAATCTCAGAGACTCTTTCGAGTGGAGTCTCAGATACCCCCGTAGACTCTTTCGAGTGGAGTCCCAGAGACTCTTTCGAGACTCTTCATCCAGCAGTAATGGGCTTCAACCACATTTCAGACTAGCTGTACTGCAGCCTCCATGCATACACCCATAATGCTCTTCAGTGTGGTAACCACAATGTCATGCAAGATGCATGCAGCCAGAAATCTGATATACATAGAAAGTAGTGGTTAGCTATAATATCAGAGGGGTAAGAAGCTAATCTTAAGCATGGGGGCCTGTCTCCAGCACTAAGGCATCCTCGGCACTTTGGTGCCGAACCGAACCAGTGAAGTGGGTGTGGTTTATTCCCAGCTGCATGCTTTTGATACACAAATTCTGGTTCTAACTTAAGTGACTTAAAAATAATGTGGCCTGCATGCACTGAATAATGGTTAATTACCAGGTTGGTACAGCAGGTGAGTAACCACAGGCACCTCTCCATTCCACAGGCACCTCTCCATTCCCATTCAACCTTAGGTGTTAATAATGAATGTGGTGACTCTGCTTGTTGCATCAAACCTCCCCCCCAAACACACCCCACCCATGACTGGTAGAAGGCCAGCCATATTC
>LWTN01000157.1 GCA_002101225.1 Cycloclasticus sp. symbiont of Poecilosclerida sp. M
AATTACCTGATTCAAACAACATCCATTCATAGGTACATTTATCGTTTACTGACATGTTCCTTCCCAAGTGAAGTCCATATATTGGGAATAAGTAAGAAGTGGACACTTCAAAGTAAAACACTGGTGTGATGGCTAGTAGCATTAGCAAGATCCGTAGGAAAGTCTTAACATCCTCAACTACTTCTGTTGTGAAAATCCCTCCATATTTCTGCTTGGCAAAGTCTATCCTTGGTGGCTTTACATCATCAGAGTAGGTCAGAGCACTGCGATGGCCAAGTGGCTTGCCATGTTTAGCTGTGAACTTGAGTACCCTATACACATTCTGATATGGATTGGCAGATATCTTTTCACAGTTAAACCAGCGACGCTTGCACCAAACCAACAATATACTGACTGTACTTAGCACTAGAAATAACAAGGTTACGTAACTTCCGATCTTTTTACCTACTTTATTGCAGATAGAGGCAGTTGAAAGCAAGTTTGGTACCAACTCTCCAATATACCCAGTCCACACAAACCAGTGAAGGAACAGGCTCAGCTCCTCACTGGAGGCATCTAGCAGCTGGTCCAGACCAAACTGAACAGCATTGGATTGATACCCACTGAAACCTGTTGTAAACGGTATAAATGCCATCACTCCTAGCACAATATGTACCACATCGAGTGTGTATGTGTATCGATCGATTGTGACAACATAAGATACCGATATAAAACTGAACAAGATAAACCCAATCCAAATACTCAAGAGACTGAGAGTGATGATCTTGTAGCGACCACATCGAATATCGGCAATCAAGCCTGCAATGGGATACAGCATTTGGACTATCCCCAGAAAACCATAGCCAGCGAGAGTCGCACTTATTAGAACGTGAAAAGGAATCTTTGGATCTTTCTTTCTTTTCATTAGATCTAGTTCGATGGGTACATACACAAAGATCCCATGAGTGATTCCCACCAACACATTTAAAAACAGAATTGTGAAAGTAGCGTAATTGCTTTTACAGGCCCCAAAAGAGAATGGCAGCAATGGTGGTGAGTTTCCTGTGCTCACAACCGAAGGAAGTGGTTGGGTTTTATCTTCAATTTCCTTGGTGAATCGAGCCATTATCTCGATTCTGTTTTCTTTTCTAGCAATACAGATAGCTACTTCAAAATGTACGTGCTTCACACTGGCAATAACAAGAAAGTGTGGCTACATATTCATGGTATGTTGCCAAGGATCAAAACCATGAACTCTAACAATAACAGTGAAAACTAATAATGTGTATAGCTAACATGAAAATGTATTGTTGCGATGACTATAAGACTTGAAGTCATAACAATAACTGAAAATCCCCATACAATGCGTGGATGATACATGGGACCACCTCAATAATACTAAGCTACGGATCATTTTCAGGATCTTCTTTGGTGGACTTACAGCATCAGAGTAGCTAGTAGGCCAGTGCTGTAGCTACTTGATACAAGCCTTAGAATCCACTTCCTCCATCAACCTTGCACATGTGCTAGGTCGACTGGCATAGCGGGAGTAATAATCCTCAGCATATTGGTGTTTGTATGGAGGATCGTCTCTCTGATTTCGATACCACCTTGCTGCCATTAGGAATACCACCAGCCCAATCACACCCAACACACTATTGCTCAGGTAGTTATAAAATCCACAGTCAAATATGCCACGATGCCATGGATATGCATGGTGCTTCTCGACTGCTTAACGCTTGTTGTTGTATAATTATCGGAACAATAAACACTACCTCTTCTCTCAAACAGAATTCCCAACACAAGCATTTGATCAACATCACTGTACTGGATTTCATATCAGCTCAGAGTCCACACACACACACAATGAAGGGCCTTCTATTAGGTGTCTTCTATGCTTTCAGAGGTCTGCTTATTACCTTGGAGTGTGCATTTCCGTTTGTTAAGGACATTGTGAGCAGTGACTACTTGTATGATAAGCAATACTGATGACAGATGTTACTTTCAATGCCATACCATGCACTCCTGATATGTGGGACCCATAACTTATGGGTAAACAAGCAGTGGAATAGCTACCACTGAGATGATAGTTGAAACCACACTTGATATTTCTGTTTAGTGAAAGTGCAATGCAAACGTTACTATAGTGATTCTAGGGTAACTTTATTGCGATGTATTTCATGCAAACATCCTTGCAAGGGCCGCCTATAACTATATATAATACGTAGCTGTGCAGGTTCTAGGCTCAGGAAGACATTATCAGTGAATATAGAAGGGCCCAAGTGTTTGTCTCCTGCAGCTATATATAGTGCTTTCAAGATTAAAAACAGATTATAGCAGCTTCATCTTTGATCTTGAACACTGATGGCTACTTGTGATCAGCAACTTACATCAGCAATCACCGCTTCATCTTCACCATCTTCTTCCAGAAACAAGTCCTGCTGTCCCAGGTTCAAGTTTGCTGCACCTCTGAGTATTCTCCTGTGGAATTTTCTGGTACAGATGGGCTATAGCAGCATTGTCTATGGGTGTACTGCAGTAATGTTTAATAGTTTTGTTAATAGAGACTTTGGCATAGTAGTAAACTCATGGATTGGAGCTAGTGGGCTGTTCGGGTTGATACTTATGTTGTACCCTATTGGAGGTTTGATTGCTGATCTTCGCTATGGTCGCTACAGAGTCATTAAAATGAGTCTTGTACACAATTTGGTGGTAGCTATTATCCTAAGTGTTTTAGGAGTTTTGTTCAGCACTAAAGTGTATAGAAATTCGCATTATGCATTGGGAGTGGCAATGGCAATTACTGTTAGTCTTTCTATGATACTGTTTGTACTAGGGATTGGTGGATTCCAAGCCAACATAGTCCAGTTTTGTCTGGATCAGCTGCTAGATGCCTCCAGTGAGGAGCTGAGCTTGTTCCTTCACTGGTTTGTGTGGACAGAGCAGATCGGAGAGTTATTTCCACGCTTAATTACAGCAGCATCTTTTTGCCATAGTCTACACATAGATAATGTTATTGGCTACTCAGGTTTGCTCTATCTAGCTCTGAGTACAGGATGTCTAATATTAGTTTGTCGCAAACATCGCTGGAACTGTGAGAATGTAGTAGGCAATCCTTATCGGAATGTGTATAGGGTACTCAAGTTCGCAGCTAAACATGGCAAGCCACTTGGCCATCGCAGTGCTCTGACCTACTCTGACGATGTAAAGCCACCAAGGATAGACTTTGCTAAACAGAAATATGGAGGGATTTTCACAACAGAAGTAGTTGAGGATGTTAAGACTTTCCTACGGATCTTGCTAATGCTGTTAGCCATCACACCAGTGTTTTACTTTGAAGTGTCCACTTCTTACTTATTCCCAATATACGGACTTCACTTGGGAAAGAATGTGTCAGTTAATGAAAAGTGTACTTATGAATGGATGTTGTTTGAATCAGGCACTTTATCTACCATCATCTCAGTAATAGTAATTCCACTTTACATTGTTCTTGTTTACCCACACATCAAGAGGTGGGTCCCACGTATCATCTATCGTATGGGGATTGGCATGGCATTGAGAGTGATGTCTGTCATCACTATGTTTATCATACAAGTCGTGGCTAACTACACTGCTTCACATGAATACAGCTGCTTGTTTCTTGCAGAATATCGGAACAATAAACACTACCACTTCTCTCAAACACTTGAATTTCCTACACAAGTATTGGTGATCATCAGCTTTCTAAATGGAATAGCTTCTCCTTTGATCAACATCACTGTACTGGAGTTCATATCAGCTCAGAGTCCACACACAATGAAGGGCCTTCTATTAGGTGTCTTCTATGCCTTCAGAGGTCTGTTCATTACATTGGGATGTGTAGCAACCTTCCCATTTACGCAGGAGAAGCTCTGGGGAGACCATCGTGGCATATTTGACTGTGGATTTTACTACTACCTGAGCAATAGTGTGTTGGGTGTGATTGGGCTGGTGGTGTTCCTAATGGCAGCAAGGTGGTATCGAAATCGTGAGAGAGACGATCCTCCATACAAACACCAATATGCTGAGGATTATTACTCCCACTATGCCAGTCGACCTACCACAAGGTTGGTGGAGGAAGAAGTAGAATCTTATGGAAGCATAAACTAAGATAAACTGGATGTCAGTTTTACTTGTCGTAATTAGCTATTCATGCATTGATACACCTACGTAGGGTATATATAGCCATCCACAATATAGCAGGGCGGAGGGCAGGGGGTGACTCAGCTGAGTAGTCTGGCATGTCAACCAGTAGCTACCACTGCATCACTGGATCACCAAAATATGCCTTCACCCCCCACCGCTCCCCATCAATCAAATGACCAATGAAAATAGCTTCCTCCATGCACCTCTGTAATATCAATTTTTTTTGTATAATAATTATGAATGAGCGGGTCATGAAATTGAGAAGGCTGGGGCAGTAGATATAGCTGGCACACTGAAAGTGAGATGAGAAGATAATAATGATTGGCAAGAGGATTATTATAGATCTACCGGCAGCTAATAATGCTGATGTTGCTCGGAAAATTGTTAGCTAGCTAGTCCATGAAAAATGTCAAGATTGTAATTATGTGATAACCCTCTAGGATAAAGGAATGATCCTCTCTGGATCTGCCCGTGCTATATACAAACCATGTACCACCCAAATCTCCGATCCAAGGCAGTGGTTTAATTAAAGAGGCCACCTCCATCCCACATTATTTTCAATTGATCACAGCACTATAATTATAGTGAAGCCTCCCTCTAGATCTATGGTCCCATGAGCTTCCCCCAACCCTGCTTGTGAGGTCAGAAAAGAAAGTTGTTTGAATAATAACATTATCCGCTAGTCAGCTAATAAGAAATTATAGTCTTATAGCTAATTGATTGAGATGCTCCCATATGATTCTACTTCTTCCTCCACCAACCTTGTGCTAGGTCGACTAGCATAGCGGGAGTAATATTCCTCAGCATATTGGTGAGTGTATGGAGGATCATCTCTCTCACGATTTCGATACCACCTTGCTGCCATTAGGAACACCACCAGCCCAATCACACCCAACACACTATTGCTCAGGTAGTAGTAAAATCCACAGTCAAATATGCCACGATGGTCTCCCCAGAGCTTCTCCTGCGTAAATGGGAAGGTTGCTACACATCC
>LWTN01000158.1 GCA_002101225.1 Cycloclasticus sp. symbiont of Poecilosclerida sp. M
ATAAGTAGGATTAGCACAAAGAGCACTAAAAACTCATATATTAAGTATTTTATTTGGCTGGCTATCATAATCGAAATTTAGTGGTTGGCTACTGTTAGATTGAAGTGCTCGCGACAGCTCTAATTTAAATTATGATTCAGGAGAAATAAATTTTTTATGGTAATTAAAACAAAAGTAAAAATTTCTCTATCTCTAAAACAGAAATTACATTTTACAGAGATTAAGGGCCTACTTGCCAATAGTTTACACGTGTAATTTTGTGTTGTGAAATTAACAAATTCTCGCAGCAAAAAACATCAAAACCAATGTATTAGAAATTTCCAGTAGAACGTTAATAAAGCCTAGGGTGCGACAATATGTCGCATCCTGAATAGATACGCATTAGGTAAAATACTCTTCATTATAATTGTGATGAAAGAAGGGTGTTATGAAACAACGTACGTTAACTTTATTATTTATATCCATGCTGGCAACTACGGCTCAGGCAGGCGAAAATAACTATGGAACAATCGTAGTTGAAGGGAGCAGCATGCGCCCGGGTGAGTTTGGTATCGCGCCAAATTCTTCCGCTTTAAAAGATACGGCTTCTTTATTGAAACGAATACCGGGTGCTAACGTTAATCGTAATGGGCCACTTACAGGCATTGCATCGTACCGTGGACAATATGGAGCAAAGATTAATACCGAAGTCGACGGTATGTCTTGGAAAGAAGTAGGCCCGAATAGTATGGACCCTCCGTTGAGCCATATTCCTGCTGCATTAACCGAAACGCTCACCGTGTATCGAGGTATTGCCCCTGTCAGTAGTGGTATGGAAACAATCGGTGGGTCGATGGTAGTCGAATCACGAGAAAGCAAATTTACAGATAGTGATGACTTTGAATTTCATGGCCTTGCTTCACTAGGCTATAGCGATGTTGACGATGGGTTAACTAGTGCTTTGTATGGCTCTTATGCCAATAAAAAGCATCGTTTTCACGCCAGCGGAAGTTTAGAGCAAGGCAATGATTTTGAGTTTGATGGTGGAAAATCGGTAGATCCAAGCCAGTACGGTCGTGATACTTACACGGTAGGTTATGGCTATAGAACGGGCGACCATGAGTTCGGCTTTAACTACAGTAATAATGATACGGGCCACACCGGCACGCCTTCTCTCCCGATGGACATTATCTATGTTAGAGGGGGAATATTATCAGCAGATTACAATGTTAAATTGGGCGAAGGCCGCTCTTTCGAAGCGGCATACTATTACCAAGATATGCGCCATTGGATGGATAATTTCACTCTGCGTCCAAATGGAATCATGATGGGTATGGAGAGGGAAATTCAAACAGAAGTGGACGGCGGGGGGCTATCACTTGTCTACCATACGCCGCTTGCAGCAGGCAATTTAAGCCTAGGGCTAGAGGGTGATCAGTCAACCCACGACACCTTTGTTTCAGACCCAACATCAGCCTTTTTCGTGGATAACTTTAACGGCGTAGAACGCGACCGCTACAGTGTGTTTACAGAATGGGAAGGGAGTATTGGCAACGGTTTAGATTTAGAAGCGGGCATACGCTATACACGTATTAATATGGATGCGGGTGATGTCGATATCATAGCGATGGCACCGCCTCCCGCATTAGCGCTACGCACCGCATTTAATGCGGAAGATCGCTCAGTTTCAGATGATAATTGGGACGTGAGCATCGTCGCAACACAGGAGCTATCAAAAGGGCTGTCAGTAGAAGTTGGCCTAGCGCGTAAAACACGTTCACCAACTTATCAAGAACGTTACCTGTGGTTACCGCTAGAAGCAACCAGTGGCTTAGCAGATGGACGTTTATATATTGGTGATATTGATTTGGACCCTGAGGTAGCTTATCAATTAGAGCTGGGGCTTGAATACGCAGTAGGTAATTTATATATAGCACCGCGTGCCTTTTATCACCGTGTAGACGACTATATCCAAGGCGAAGCGAGTATCAATGGAGCCGCTAATATGGTCTCAAATGCAAGCTCCGGTAGGGATGCGCTGCAATTTACCAATGTGGATGCTGGGCTATACGGCGTAGACGTTGAATGGGGCTATGAATTAGATATGAACTGGCGCTTAGACGGCACAGTAAGTTATGTGCGTGGTCGCCGTCGTGATGGAGGCGGTGACAACTTGTATCGAATTGCTCCACTAAATACTCGCGCACAATTAACCTACGCTATTGATAACTGGTCCGTTGCAACCGAAGTAGAAGCCTATTCAGCACAAAATGATGTGGCGGCTTATAACGGTGAACTAAAAACTGCGGGTTATGGTTTGCTACACGTTCGTGGTGAGATTGAACCTGTACAAGGCTTGAGCGTAGGATTTGGAGTTGAAAATATCTTAGATAGAAACCATGAAAATCACACAGCAGGCATCAACAGAGCACTAGGGTCGGATGTTGACGTTGGCGATAAAGTGAAAAGCCCAGGTAGGAATATCTACATAACAGCAACGTACGATTGGTAAAGTTTTAGGTTTTGCCAAGAGAGAAAAGATTTTCTTCTTGACTAAACATTGTTCCGCTTTAGGATAGATAGCCCAGCCTAATAATGAGCTGGGTTTATAATCTTAAAATAAAGAGGAGCACTTAAATGGCAGGAGTAAAATTAATCGTAGCGTACCCAACACCAACGGATATCGACGCGTTCGAAAAAGAATATACAGAAGATCACGTACCTATGGCGGTTGAAAAACTGGCGGGTAAAACAAAATTAGTCGCAACTAAAATTTTGTCAATGGCGGATGGTTCTCAAGCCCCGTTTTATAGAATTGCAGAAGTACACTTCCCTTCATCTGAAGTGCTAGGTGCGTGTGCAGAATCAGAAGGTGGTCAAGAAACAATCGCCCACGCAGTACAAATTTCAAGCGGTGGTGCGCCGCTGTTTATGGTGGCAGAAGAAGAAGTTTTTGAATTTTAGAAAGAACGTTTTATAAGAAAAAGCCTCTGCCAAAAGACAGAGGCTTTTTTGTTTGTTACGGTACGCGGTAATCGTCTTGTGTGAACACGTCTAGTCCACACCGAAGCTTTGTAAGTCCAAAGTAGCAATGCCCTGTTTCACCAAAGTTAAAGCGTCCGTTATTGATTGGAGGAAATTTAAATCGGATGATTACAAGGGTTTCTCGTGCTACTTTTTTATCAGTGAAACCTGTTATCGCTATCAAGCGAAGCTGTCGACTGAAAACGTTGAAATAGCGGATTGGTTATTGAGATTAAGCATGATACACACTGGGGCTTTGGGCTGAGCTTTTTAAACCTGCGAAATATCAAGGATTATGGTTGGAACCACAAGTGTGTGTATCGCATTTGCATGGAGTTTCGTTTTAATGGGTGAACAACTACCCTGACAGAGGGTGTGTTTCTATGTTGAAAGTGATAGTATATCTAACAATTTTCAAGTCACGGATTCAGGCCACTAACCATCAATAACTTCAATGCCACAAAACAAAAAACCTCGTAATAAGAAATATGCTTTCTCGGGCAAACAACAGCGAATGAGTAACCCTAAAAAAATCTTAGAACAATTCCATACCCAAATTGGACAACTGTATCGACAACAACAAATACAAGAAGCGCTTAACCTTTCTCAACAAGCACTTCAAAAATTTCCTAATGATATTAATTTATTAAAAAATGCAGGCGCGTTTGCAGGAATGGTTGATAATCGCATATTATTAGAAAAATACACCTTACAGGCACTAAAAATAAACCCTGATGATGCCGATGCTCACAACAATTTAGCTCTTTTACTAGCAGAACAAAAACAATTTGAAAAAGCCATTGAGCATTATCAACTCGCCTTAGAAATTACCCCAAACCTTGCTGATGTTCACAACAACTTAGCTGTTTCACTAGTAGAACAAAAACAATTTGAGAAAGCACATCAACACTATCAAACCGCTTTAAAAATTAACCCAAACTATATTAGCCCACAATGGAATTTGTCTCTCTTGCAATTAACCCAATGCAACTTCACCCAAGGCTGGCAAAACTACGAATCTCGTTACCACAAAGACCACAAAGGCCACAAACTTACGGGTACTACCCCACCAAAAACCTCAATTCCTCACTATCAAGGCAAGGATTTAAAAGGAAAAAGTTTACTCATCTATCATGAACAAGGCTTTGGCGATGTAATCCAATTCATTCGCTATCTCCCCTTGCTTAAAATTCAAAAAGGTGTTGCTAACATTGCCCTAGTTTGTAACCTGTCACTTAAAAAATTATTCTCAACTACTGATTGTATTGACCATTTGCTTGATGAAGATGAATTTAATAGAGGCAATCTACAAGGTATGGACTACTGGATATTCATTGCGAGCCTTCCCTTACACTTCAATACCACCCTAGAAACCATCCCCAACCAATTGCCTTATTTATCCTCTCCACAAACAGACCAAAACAACTGGCAAAGCAAACTCCCTCAAAACCTTAACAACAGTTTTAATATCGGCTTAGTTTGGAAAGGTAGAGCCGCCCATGCAAACGACAGAAACCGCTCCCTGCCCTCAATCCAAATTCTAAAACCCCTATGGCAACTCGCAGAACACCGCAAAAAAAACAACCAGTCTCAACTTAGCTTCATCAGCCTACAAAAAGGCAACGGCGAGGCCATCAAGCCACCCCCCGACCAACCTCTAATCCATCTTGGCAATCAAATACAAGATTTCGCGGACACTGCGGCCATCGTCAGCCAACTAGATTTAGTCATTTGTGTAGATACTGCCATTGCCCATCTCACAGGCAGTCTTAATATTCCTTGCTGGGTATTACTACCCGACTGCGGCACTGATTGGCGTTGGATGTTAGATAGGACGGATTCTCCTTGGTATCCCAACACCATGAAACTTTTTAGACAACAAACTGATGGGGATTGGGATGGGGTGGTCGCTGAGGTTTGTAAGGCGTTAAGTGACTTGAATATACCCATGCCACAAAACACAAAACCTCGTAATAAGAAAGATGCTTTCTCGGGCAAACAACAGCGAATGAGTAACCCTAGGAAAACCTCCACTCAACGGTAGAGGTTTTTTTAATTGGATACCCTAAAAGCATATAGCTCATCTTTAAACAAATAATTTTCATTTAACTTTTCTAACCCTTTGCGTTTATCTCCTTTGTTGATGCTGTGATGATGAAGATACCAATTTCCACTTAGAAGCTCTTGAATTCACATCATAAGTGCAACACTCGTTAGTTGGTCAAAAGGGTATATTAACCACTCTTTAATCCGACAAGAAAAAGGAGTGAAACATGAAAAAATATACCCAATTGACCTGCTAAACAAAC
>LWTN01000159.1 GCA_002101225.1 Cycloclasticus sp. symbiont of Poecilosclerida sp. M
TGTGCCTGACTTGCTGCATAAGCTATGTCTACAAGCACACTGACCTGTCCTGCCCATCCTGTGGTGTTGCACACATCTTGGCCGTGAGCACAGTCATCCCTGCACCACCAGCGATCAACATTCTCATTCGCAGATTAGAGGTCTCCTGTGAGAAATGTAGCATGCAAGTTTCAGCAGGTAAACATGTAATCAATGTAAACAAAGCAATATCACCCTTTTACTAGAACAATTCAAAGAGCATATTTGTGCTGACAGCCCACCTGTTGCTGTACCTGCTGATTCTGTGGACGTTGCTGCAGCGAAATCCACAGACACACCTCTCACACATCTAGAGGACAGGCTCGCAACAAACTTGTTGCTCCGTAGGAAGCTTGCCCAGGGGTCGGAGGATGGAGTTGTTCACTTCAAGACTGGAGGACAGGTAAAAAAAAGGGGGGGAGACAATTTTCAACTATGATGCTAACACAATAGCCCATCACCTTGGTAAAGGCAACCAACTGCCGAGCATCCATGCTCACTTCAATAGCTTAAACCGCACATATAGGAGCATACCGGAGGAAGTGACAAGACTGAGGCATCTAATGAAGGAGCACTTGCTCCACATAGCTCCTGAGAACATAGCGGCAACCCCTGCAGTCAAACAGAGGAAGAAGAGGAGGACTCTCAGCACTCCTGAAGACTAGTTACATAGTATAGCTTACATTCATACATGCATCATAACTCACCATAACATGGAAATTGACACCTTGGTTTCGGTCTATAAAAAAAGAGGAGCCAAATGATTCTTTCACTGCTAGTTAGATCCATCTTTCTTCTTTCAGGATAGGTAGGTCCACTTCTCTGATAAATACAGAGAGCCGTTGTCTAAGCGATAATAGTTGGTTACTTCAAATAGCCTTACCTACTTCCAGACAGCATAACTACACTTTACCGTGGCCTTTTTTCTCCAGATTTTTTCTCCCCAAAATCTTCAAGAGCTCGTTTCGTTGTCACAACTATCCCATCAAATAGAGGTCGTGTCACTGTGGCTGTTAATGCCATCAGCTTCACTGTTTGTGGAACTAAGCTACGTAGCTCCCCTATTCTCAATAGAACTTTACGAAACGATTCTCCCCTATAACAATGTAGTCTTAATCTATAAGACAAGTGAATCGTATGTACCATGTCTTAACAGTGTGAGCCTCGTCCACAACCAGGGCACTCAACTTGGTTTTGTAGACCTCTGTTGACAGGAGCCCTCGCCATCGACTGCTAGTGAGCAGCATCTCTGGGGTGAAGAAAACAAGCTGGTACTTTCCATCCCTCACCCCACTCAAGATCAGCTCGTCTTCCTGATCACAGGTAATTTGAGCGGTGGAGAGACCTTTCTCGCCAAATATAGCTACCTATATTAAGCAACTAATTATCATCCATTGTTGTAATTTGCCTACCTGGTCTCTCATAATGGCAGTGAGTGGACTCAATACCACCACCACGGATTCCGAACCAAGAATCCTGTCGAACACCCCAGGCAAACATGCATAGCAGAGGCTTTTTCCAAATCCAGTGGGAAAGACAACAAATACATCACTGCCTGTATTGATACCATGAAGTAGACTGTCCATGACATTTTAGTAGCTATAATTTTACCTTCAACAAAATTGGTTACTACTTTCAGTTGCTCCTCTTTCATTTCCTCGTAGCCAAGAGTCTCAACCGCGGCCTTGCACGCTTCCTTCACATCCATCTAAGCCCTAGGTAAAAGTAGGTGGCACTGGAAGGTCACTAGCATGCAGCAGTGAAATCGAAAAGAGCTAAATTTCCCGCCAATATCGGTGACGTATTATGACGTTTACGCGCGTGGGCGCACTAGCACTATTTTTTTTTCTTTTCCGAAACTAATAATAATTTTTTTTTTTTTGTAATAAAAAGAAAGCTTTTCACCATTGTCACAAGTAACTAGTTTCCGGTAACAACGAAACACAACTTGCCCATGCTAGACCCTATACAATATTTTTTTGCCTAGGGCTAGGGGCTGGCTATGCCAGACTAGCTTGACCCCAAAATTTGCACATGCGCGCGAAATCAAATTCATGCGGCGAAATATAATACCGTGGAGGATGAATAGCTTTTATTTATACACGCACAGATTAATACCGCCGAATGGGCAAATTTTTGGGTCAAGCAACCTGAAAACCAGGTTCTGTATACTGCTGCTTGGTGAGGTCATAGACTATACGCATGCTCTAATACCACCGATATCCTATCAGAGAGGACATACTGTGTACTTGTCTCATGGGCCAGCTGTTTTCAGTGTAGTGTCCTCATACTTCAAATTCTGTTGCTCTCTCAAAAACAGGCCGGCCCTTTACAATATGGAGGCCCTGGTATGGATACAATACTCCCCGGATTTGCTTGCAAATACTAAACTCAACTGTTTTCCACTAGCTATGTGGCTGAAAATCCGAATAATGCTTGCAAAGATAGCCTAGGGTAGACCACAACCAACGGGACAGCCTATAGGTAGCTGTAACAAGTTTTAACATGCAACATAGCCATAGACCTGCTTTGAAGCATGATCATGATAGAAGGATAAGCACCCCCGACCTCCGTTTAGCTACTACAAGGACTCCAGCTTAGTTAGCTGTTTATTTTGCGCGTATTATAATATGCACACAATTACAAATGATAATTGTGATAGCAAGTTAGGTTTAGTCATGAACTTCTTCTCTGGCAGCACTAGTAGGCTGCTTCTGCATGCAACTCTTGGCCACAGAACCAAACAACCTGTACGAGGATAATACAATAATAGCAGGCATACCATATAATTATGTTACCCAGGCACATACTTTTCGATTTCAGGTGCACAATGCACAAATTCGTGCTTCCAAAAGTTGTAGGAAGGATTCTTGATCAGCTCAATAAAGGTGATCAACAACCCCCAGGGGTGTGGTCTGTTCACTATCAGCCTTTCCAACAGAACACGTGTGATCTGCTCCTGTATGGCTTCAGCATTGGTCTCGGCAAAGAGGGACAACAGTGCACAGCTGAAGTAGTGGGTGTGGCTATTAGGATAGCGTAGTTGGTTGGCAATAGCATTGAGGAACAAATAGCGACCTAAACAACAGTAAAAGAACTAGTAAATAATACAGAAACTACTAGTTCTCCCTGCCAACTCCCAAACACACATTAGCTGCTAACTGTTCTTAATTGCCACTACTACGTAGATACCTTCTGTGTCCAAGTCCACCACCAAGTGCTGGAATATGTCCATATGAGCAGTGTGTGCTATAGTTCCAGTCGATGGAGTCCTTTCCTTGCTGTGAATGTAGGCAATGGCTTGAGTCCCCACATACAGCACCAGCGCATTCATCAGGGACACGTTAAACTGGTTACCAGGCTCAGATGAAACCTAGCAATATTTATATATGTAATCGGGGCAGGGCGTATCTAGGATTTTGCAGCAAAAATTATATTTTGGAAAATAAGAGGGGGGAACAAGAATATGTAGTGGGATATAATACATTGTTTTACACCTGGGGGGGTGAATCCTAAATATGCTTAAAATATCTCGAAACATACTATCAAATGGACTCTCAAGTCTTGGAGAAAAGACACTGGAGCTCTTGTCTTGATGTAGTTATCCAGATCCTACATACATGTCAACAACAACAATAGCAAAAACAACAATAACAAAATAACAACATACACACAGTCACAGCACTTGCATACCTTTTTAAGGTTTGGTTGTATGTGTTCTGTATAGGGAGGGAGTATCCTGGGAGCATGTGCTATATCAGGTAACATCTCAACCTATTCACACACACACGCACACACATAAAACAAAAATCATGTTCTAGACATCTAGCTATCTGCTAAATAAGTCTCAGTCAATGCTCATAGTATTACGTACATACGTACTATCTAAAGATAGGCTGATAGCTGTTTCACAGAAAAGGTTTTGATACTGAATGACGCATGGACAGCTGACCTTTAGGTTAGGAGTGAAGGGATCAGGAAGACGCATGTTGCGAGGGAACGCAGAGAGAATGAGGTTCCTCATTTGGATGCAGTTAGGAGGAATCACATCACAGAAAGAGAAGTGGTAGTCACACAAGAACTCAGGGAAATCATGTAGCAATACCAGCAAAACTCGAAGGGTGCCCTGAGTACAGACAACATCATTGACACCACAGCCTCCACACGCATGTACGTATGTATGTGCATGTACGTATATCATACACGCACAAGTACATAATTATGTACATGCACATGCTTGTACAAGTGTAAGTACCTTATACAAGAGCTGAGTTGGCTTAGTAAGCTCTGCATTGCGCAGAAAAGGAGCAAGAAATTTGAACAAGTCTATCAGCAATTGGTGAAATAAAGGCCACCCCTGAAACAGCAAAAGGTTACACAGAACCATAGGCCATAGGAACACACCTTCTGCTGTGTTGTCTGCAACAGAAGCTTGGCAATGAAGGTTCGGTGAGAGATGAGTTCAAGCCAAGAATAAGCAAACCCTGGAGCTCTGCTAGGACGAATGATGTGGAACACGTGCCTACACAAACAGAGAAGATGAATACACACACAGAATAGCATAATTAAGTACGTACACACCATAGTAACAGGATTGGAAACGCTCCGCTCATAGTACAAATGAGGCGCATTAATACTTGCATGTGCATAAAAATAAAGCAAACGAATAAAGGTAACGAGAAGGAAGTCGTACTTTCAGCCATTCATGCTCAAAGAGTCCAGGAATTCTAAAGGTCACAGTTCAGGGAATGTCTCGGTCACATGTCAAAGAATGGTGAGACTCTTCTCTTTTATGCTTACACTTCTGAGTGGATAAATGCTGTTGATAAGGGAGGGTTGTTTGCTGTAAATGACAGTGCATTCAATCTCCATCGAAGTGAAGACAAGACAGCTTCGTCCACAACATCTGCTGGTGCAAACTAACAAAGAAAGCTTCCATTGCAGGAGATGAAATGGTGCAGCTCAACTGGAGGACTGTAGGAGTAGACATCATGGATGAGGAAGATTCATATCAGTTGCTACGCAAGACTATTGAAATATGGTAACTATGTGGGTAACTATGCACAGATTTTCCATCACTTCCAAGTGGCTGGAGGACTACAAATGGGCCAAAGATATATTATTAAAGAAGACTAAGAGCCTACGAAAAGAACTGAAAGCTGAAGACAAATAATCCATACATGCAACATAGTGGCGTACCATAGATTTTAAGGCATTGCTCTAAATGCAGTGCCAACATTACACTTCCATTTTATTTTGTTCCAAGTCATGCACCAAATTAAGAACGTGAGCACATGTTGAATTGTGACAGTATTGCAACAGATTGATCATGCATTCTCTGAAGTACTATTTCAGCAAGGT
>LWTN01000160.1 GCA_002101225.1 Cycloclasticus sp. symbiont of Poecilosclerida sp. M
TCCCGTAGGTTATACTATCTATGATTTCGGCCACCCGTACATGCGTAGTTATTTTATTGTCAACTATGCACTATTTTTTGGTCATAATTTTAACTGCTTATACTGTATTCTAAAATAAAATTAATGATGACTGTACAATATTCAACTATCAGAATGATCCCAAAATCATAATAATATTATTATGTTTCGAAAGATTATAAAGAAGGTTATGTAGCTATTAATTATTTAAAAACATTACCGCACACACAAACTAAACTGTCTTCGCTATCCTTACACACACAATCTTCATGCATCCACTTCATACACTCAGTGCTTGTGCATTGGACCCAGACCTTAACTGGAACACCATCATCTGACAAATCATCTTGGTATTCCCCAAAGCAGATGGTGCACTCGTTACTAGTGCTCTCACTATTCTCAGGACCGCGGGCCTTGCTTCGGGTCACAAAGGTCTTTTTGAAACTTGTATTCTTCCTCTTCTCCTCCTTTCTCTGCGTTTAAGCTCAGCCTCTTTCGCCTTTCCACCTGTTTCAATTCTCGCTCTTTAGCTTTTCTCTCCTTCTCTTCCTCTCGTTGGATTCGTTTCTCTTCACGTTCCTTTTTCCTTTTCTCTTTAGTTTCCTCCTCTTCTTTCTTTTTCTTTTCTTTCTCTATCAACAGCTCTAAAGATTGCTGACTTGTCAGCACCCGTGCGGGGCCAGGTTTCTTCCCTTTCTTGGAGCTCTTCGGAGTAGATGACGGGAATGTCAGGAACTCTGAAAGGGTAGACAAAACCTTCTGCTTTGATGTCGATGTACGAGTTGTAGTAGGCGTGCCGGTTACAGTGACTGTTGGTGTAGTATTCGTCAATGTGGGTGAGGTGGATGTACCAGTTGTAGTGAATTGACCCGTGAAAGTGGGTGTGTCTGTCACATTGACTGTTGGTGTAGTATTCGTCAATGTGGGTGTGTTTGTCACAGTGGATGTACCAGTTGCAGTGGATTGACCTGTCAATGTGGGTGTGTCTGTGACTATTGGTGTCACAGTTGTAGTGTTTGTCATAGGTGTCTCTATCACACAAGGCACAAACAAGTTAGTATCATACGCAAGGGACAAAATCCGCCTAGACTTTGAAAGGGTTTCAGACAGTGCTAGTGGATGTTGTTGATTAAACCACTCCCCCTTGAATATCACCATGGGAGGAAGCACATTCCCAGCTGCATTAGCACATGCAACTATTGTGATCTGAGACTTATTCCCAGAAGACAGACCATGAACCTTTCGCATACCTTTTGGTGCTATCCTCTTGGGTTGCTTGTGGTCTAATGGCATCCCTGACTCGTCTATGTTGAAGAATATTTGTCCAGTAGATCGTTCTTAGTCAATGTATCTCGTAGCAGTGAAAAGTAATTGTCCATGTTCTCTTTAGTAACTGCATTAGCTCTCACTCGGGAGAGAGCATCACTGGAACGCAAGGAGAGAGTTTGATGACGCTGCATGAACCTCAACCACCAGCCTTCACCATTGAAGTGGTTGTTAAACCTGCCCTTCTTCTTTAGGATTATGAAAACTTCCCTCTTGGTTTTCCCACACCCTAGAGTAGCTGATTTTTTCAGGAAATCTACCAGCTCCTCCTCTTCAGGTTCATCAAGGTAAGGGATTGGGCCAGACTTTGTGCCATGCTTAACTCTCCCAGAGATCCTGTCCTTCAGTGTTGATGGAGGCACGCCTAGAAGCCACGTTGGCACCCATGGTTCCATCCCTGACAGCCTTAACAGCTAGAATCATCGACTCATTCGACCACTGCTTAAACTTATTGGGCCTGTTTGACGGAGAGAGCTTTCCTTTCCTTTTCCCCCACGCCTTAAATGCTGCCTCGGCCTTCTTTTTCCTTGCTGGCATGACAGAATAGCTGGCTAATACTCAAGAAGAAACAACAGCTGCTTTTCCCGGCAAACATGCGCGCTCCGCATACTGTATAGATTTCTGTAATTTTCGCCGACAATTTAAAGCCGACAATAGGTAGTGGTCGACAAATGATGAATAACGCTACTTGTCACTAAAGAATTTCATAACGTGATTCAGACCATACAGCCATCAAAATTCAAATCAAAATACAAAAGAAGATGCCAAACAGAATCCAACTTTCTAATTTATTTTTGAGCACAAGATTTCGCAGTCTATACGACTGACTGAAGCAAGCTAAAGGATCTATGCACAGTAAAGGATGATATAACTATACAGATCTTTAAATGATGAAACCTAGCAAGAATGTTTCAGCTTTGATAGGTGATAACAGATCACTGGCCCAGTTGGACTAAATGATGCATAGTCATCAATAGTGAAATGTAGGGTATTACTTCCAATCAGTCTTCCATGAACAATTGGCATCTCCACACAGCACTTTATAGCTGCCAGCCCTTTGTTGATGTAGAGCCCATTAGCTTTAATAGAGGAGCCCATGGCAAGACCTTTCATTAGCAACCTAATAACTGTTTGACTCAAGTATAGGTGCATCCCACCATACAATTCACCCAGCTTATTGGGATATGTACCGAGCTCTTCAGCCTTCTTGCCATTTTCTAGAACAATCTGGTCTTGATCCCCATCATTCACGAAGGCAACATCAAAGAGGATAGTAGCATCACCAACAGTCCCACGGATTGGGAAAAAATTTTTATGGTGATTGTCAGGGAACCCAAATATGTCATCGACAAACGAAGTGAAGGATGTTTCACCAGTGAAAGTGGCTTCCATCCCATCCTGCTTAATACACCCCACTAACCGCTTAGTCCACACGTTCTCACTCATCCCAGCTCCTTTTCTATTTGGTTCCGCACCAGTGTAGAAACATTCTTTAGCCCAGTGGGCTACTGGTTCCTTATTCTCCTTATTCATATATTTCTTCAATTCAGCCAACTGGGTCCTGATGAAGTCCTTATGAAGTGCGCCTTCAATTTGTAAAAGTTGTTCATAATGGCCCAACAGGGCCATGTTGTCACAGAAGAATGGGAGGTAAACATTGTGGTTGTGACTTGAATTGGTACACAGTATCCCTGAGTCACTTTGGGTGGTGTGCTTAAATGATAGATCACCAAGGCTAATACTACTACAAGTAATATGCCCTCTATGCTCATATAAGAAAAGTTTAGTGTCCCCCACACGCCTAAACTTTTGAGCAGCAGACCAACTACCACTAATTTGGGCTGCTTTGAAGCTGCACGCTCTCAACTTGGCAATGTCCTTGCTGATCATTTCTTTTAATTCAGAGTTCTCACTATTTGTAGGTAGAAAAAACTTGGCGTCACAATTAACTCTGACCAGCTCAATTACAAACATGGTCAGTCCAATATATAATAGGTGCACTTCCTGCAAGGCAAATAATTATATGCAATGTACAGTGGTGATTGTGGAAAGTACTACTGTGCTGTGTGCATTGCACTACTCTACCAAGGTAAGCCACATTTCCCATGGATGCATGCACTTCAGTAAATACAATACAATGCAGCTTACAATGCAATACAGCTTACAATAGCTACATTTCATCATAATTATGGTTAAATGAATGCTGTAGGTAAGGTCATTCCTTGCTCAGCTTGGTCGAACCTCACCAATTCTGACTGAGTGTAGTTTGTATAAGCCCAAACTACATAAAGCAATGCAGCAAATTGCTAACTTAATTGTTAGCAAGTATATACATCAACAATCTTTTGTAGTGCTATAATTATGACAACTAGTGGCTGAGTGAGCAACTTTCATCTAGCCCAGCCCTAACTTCTCCTCTGGTTTACCTCGGTCTGCCCCAAGTCTTCATCAACCAAAGCCGGCTCATCATCATCATAAGCAGCATCATCAGCATTGCTCGGCTCACCAACATCCATCCCTCTTTCATTCCTAGCCCTAGTCAACTGAGATATATCAACAGTAAATTCATTGACGATGGCTGTCAACAACGAAGAAATTGATTACAAGGTGTCTAGAGAACTGCATGATTATCACCTCTAGAGGTAACTAGCTGGTTCCTTGATCACCTCTAGAGAACTGGTAACCAACTAGTGCTAGGGTCAACGCTAGGGCTAGATAGAGCTAGGAAGGCTAGAAGGGCTAGGAAGGCTATATACGTAGAAAGGCTAGGTATGCTTTTCACAAGAACACCCAGTAATCTAAGAGGGCTAGCCCTTGAGTTAGTGGGTTGGAATCCTGCTGTTGATTTCACTCTTTTTCCCTCTTAGTAAGGACAACAAGTAACTTAGAGCTTTAAGTCATGTTTGGGGGCTTGTTCAGTGAGAGTGCCAAAGATTACAAAATTGCCTGCAGTTCTCTGCCACAGCAAATGATCAGATTGTGCAGTAGGCAGTACTCTGTTAAATTGTGCAGTAGGAGCTATTTCTTACCTTTTGCAACAGGTCAGATAATTCGTTCTCCGGAAATGCTGTTAACATATGGAGGACATCGTCCTAATCATATATTAAGTGTTATGCAAAAGGACAAGTTGGAGTAGCTAAGACTCCTTACTATTTCCATATCTCTTTTTCTTTTCATCTTACGTTCTGCCATGGCAATTAAGGGTCTGCAGAATGCCTGGAGCAAGGCCTCGAGGTAATTCCACTTACACACCACACTTACACCAAGGGCAGGTGGCCTGGGAAACTAAGAAGTAGACTTGAACCTAGATAAACATTTTAGGAGCTGCCTCCTGGGCTCCTGACAAGCTGTTGAGCTTTTCCCATTTCATACAGTGCACGGGCTAAAAATCTTTGGCTAATCTGGACCCCCGAATGTGGCCACTGCCACTTTGAATAGTCCCAAAGTATGCTTCACAGTACAAATTCAACCCTGAAATGTGGCCACCGGATACTTTGACTGGTCCCAAGGGTGGCCAGATTAGAGGGGTTCCACAAATAGTTCCCAGCACCCTTAATTAACTGGCAACCTCAGGTAATGTTACATTGTAGGTGGGTCTGCATATGTGTGGGCTTGACTGGTGACAACTAAAGAGAACAGACTTCAGCCCTACTAAGCTCTACTAAGAAATACTAATCTCTACTTAGCCTCGTCCCCAGGCTCTATGCGGGGGCGGGTAGAAAGAGAGAGCCTGGTATCCACTGTTTGCGCATGCGTCAAAAATATTTTGAATCTTGACGTAGATGACGTCATTAGCAATGCTGTAACTAATCTGTGACATCACGGATCATTAGCTCGCCCTTGCCACAGCTCCTCTTCGGCCCACCAACAAGACCCAGGTTATGGTCTAAGACAAAAGGGAGCGCCTGGAAACAGATGCTCTTGCCAAAGCTGGTTGGCAAGAAAGATTCTTGTGGGAAACTGCGTTGATTGATTGTCTTTGCTCGTCTTCAGGGCCAATCAAGACAACCCCAGTTGCGATAAGGCGTAGTAAACAGCGCCATTGAAGTTCTGAAAAGCACAGAAGGAGAACAATATCTACAGCCATTGCAA
>LWTN01000161.1 GCA_002101225.1 Cycloclasticus sp. symbiont of Poecilosclerida sp. M
AAGACATGGCATGTGGACAGTGGGTGTGTATGTACTGATGGTGGCACTGCATGTGCAAGACATGGCATGTGGACAGTGGGTGTGTATGTACTGATGGTGGCACTGCATGTGCAAGACATGGCATGTGGACAGTGGGTGTGTATGTTCTGATTTTTGCAGTGCATGTGCAAGACATGGCATGTGGACAGTGGGTGTGTACGTACTGATGGTGGCACTGCATGTGCAAGACATGGCATGTGGACAGTGGGTGTGTATGTACTGATGGTGGCACTGCATGTGCAAGACATGGCATGTGGACAGTGGGTGTGTATGTACTGATGGTGGCACTGCATGTGCAAGACATGGCATGTGGACAGTGGGTGTGTATGTACTGATGGTGGCACTGCATGTGCAAGACATGGCATGTGTATACAGTCATTATGATATGGACAGTTATCCTGTAAACGTGGCATGAGTGCATGAAATACTTAACTTTATTTATCACAGCTTAATAAGCTCCTTTGAAACTATTACTGAGAACTTGGTACTGCAAGACAATTTTATAGATTTGGTAGTTATTGAACCTGAAATAACTCTACTAGCACAAAGAGTAAGTTTTAGGTGTTAGCCTTAATTCTGACACTTCAACAGTCATGTACAGTTTATTAAACCCAGGAAGTAATATCTAACAATGTACTGTATAGATAAATGAAACCATGCCTTTACAAGTGAATGCGGATGGATATGCACAGTTTACCTCTCCAGAAAACACGCTAGAAGATTGTAAGCTTATAAGTGCATGTTCTTGTTAATTCATAATTTGCTGTTCTGTGGTCTGGATAGTCACTAATGGATTTAACATGACCATGAATGAAGAAGAAAGTAACTTTACTTTAGAAAGTGTGAATACATCTCTCAAAATTCCATCAGAGGTGATAAATTCATCAAGTGCCTTATTCTTTACAACCTACCGGACACCAGCTCTCTTTCAAGTAGTGCCTCCTCAAGAACTCAATCGATCCTCATACAATGTTACAACAGACACTATGGTTCTTGGCTTCAGTATTCCTGAGAAGGACTTCACAAATCTGTCCTCTCTCATCATTATTACTCTTCAAAGCATTAGAGCTAGAGAGAACAAGGTTAGTACTACATTCCCTATGACTCCATTGTATGTACATGTATTTGTATGCATCCAGCCTTGGTCAGAGCCTGTCTGTGTGTCATGGGACTTCAATGGTGGTGATGATGGTGAGCTAATCATGCATACTTTTAGTTTCAGCACTCACTTGTGTGGATCTAGGTAATGGCAACTGGACTGATGAGGGGTGCAAATTAGCCAACTTCAGTACCTCTACTGGAGAATTCAGATGTGAATGTAACCACCTCACAAACTTTGCAGTGCTAGTGGTAAGCACTTCCTATAGGCTACAGCATGCACCAGGTACATGAGTAGCTAATACCTTGAATTAACGTTGTAATCATCGGTGTTGGGGCTCTGACATTGCTGATAGCCTGATTCTTTATGGTAAAAGCTTGCCCTTCCCTATGTTAGCTGCTATATTAAGTCATGTAGCTATTTGTACTTCATTAAGAATGTGAATGCTCCTCCAATGAATCCTGATGTGGAGAAAGCCAGCAGGATTGTGTCACTGGTAGGATGTATACTGTCTATATTTGGATTAGTCCTCACTATATTCACTATGACATACTTCAAGTGAGTATTTACACACCACTGCCGGCACACCATGATAACCTGTATGTTGTTTGACATTGACAGGAAGCTAAGACAGAGGGATGCTAGTAAATTCCATGCACAGCTCAGTCTGGCATTGCTGCTCATGCTCCTTGTGTTCATAGTCGGGATTGACAGAGTTGAAAACAATGTGGCCTGTACCATCATGTCCCTCTCCATTCAGTACACAACATTGGTGGCAGTATTTTGGATGGGAGCAGAGGCCGTGCTGATGTTCAAGAAGCTTATTATCGTGTTTGGATCTATAACCACAAAATTCCATGTTATAACTTCTCTCATCTGTTGGGGTATGTGCAGCAATGTATGCATCTATGGGAGAATGTTCATGCATGGGAGTATTTCCATGTACCTCTCTCCATGTACATGTGTCAAGTTACATGCATGGGAGTGTGTTATAGCACCGCAATAAAATGGCCGCCCCATACACTAATACAAATTTTAGCCACCCATATCTAATGACAATGGTATCCAACAACATGCTAGCCAAATACTAGCAAGTACCGCAGGGATACTGTGTGTGTGTGTGTGTGCGTGTGTGCGTGCGCGTGTGTGCGTGCGCGTGTGTGCGTGCGTGCATGCATGCGTGTGTGCATGCGTGCGTGTGTGTGTGTGTGTGTTAGCTAAATAGGTAGGAGTATAAGTGTATAGGCTATAATGTTTTGTGTTTCCTCATCTTTTTGCTTTGTGTCTGATTGCCTACTGGTAGTGAGACCCTAGCAAACAAGCATATTACTAGCCACATTGCCCTAGGTGGGTGCTAACATTCAAAAGCGAGGGAGGGAATGAAGGCGGCCCTAAGACCTAAGACATCTTGTTCAGATAGAAACCATAGGAATTTTCTCTCTATACTTCAAGCCTTAGATATATTACACAGAATAATAATATGCTCAAGCTAGCTCTTGATAAGGCCCGCCAGCAGTTTACTCTGGTTCTCGATCACAGTTGCTCGATCACAGTTGCTCATGCGCGTATGGATTTGTGAACTTATAGCATCCGGTGTCGGGACATAATTATAGAATATGAGAATTTTTCGAATAAATATTTTGCATTGAGCAATGAAAAGTGTGTTTGCTCGCTAATTATATAGGATATGTGAAGTACATATGTCAGAGGACAACATTTGTATGAGCTCTATGATGGCTACAATTGTTTCCTTTCTTACATACGTAGGTGTGCCAGCTATATTCCCCGCAATAGGATCGACTACGCTTGCTACTGGCAATAACTACATGATTACTATTGGAAATTCCAGCAATACTTCATTGTAAGTGATATCCACACACACACAATTATTGTGCATGACTGCATACATTCATCACTTGATCCTATTATACAGTTGTTTCATGAGTGACATCCGTTTCCAGTATGGCTTGTTCCTAGCTCCAATCCTTGCCGTCATAGTCTTCAACACAATCGTACTTGTACTTGTGGCCCGTGTCCTAATTAAACACAACAAGAAGAAGAAGAAGAAAGATAGTGGGAACACTTTGAAAACACTGATCAGTATTGTCAGTGTGATGGTGATGTATGGTCTCTCCTGGTCATTTGCAATCTTCTCTGTGAGCGATGCAGCACCTGTGTTCCAGTGGCTCTTCCTTGTATTCAACACGTTACAGGGATTCTGTCTTTTCCTCATACACTGTGTCATCAGCAAAGACGGACGTGAGGAATGGATGAATCTGCTGGGACTCAAAAAAAGCAAACCAAAGAAAAGTGCTTCTTCTAGCTATGCACCATCGACAATCAAACGAGAAAATAAACAATATTTGATGACTTCAGGAGGAACAAAGCAATCTTCCATTATTAGCAACGAAGCAGCAATTTCAGCATCAGATTATAAAGTGGACATGAACAGCAGTATAAGTGAGGATGTACCAATTAGGAATTATCAGCCAGAGCTACCTGATATCCACGAAAATGATGGTGATGTGCTCATTTGTAATGAACAAGTTATTGATAATCCTGCTACTTTTCCATTTGAGGAAGATGCTCAATTTCCTCCTCACATTATGCTCAAACTTCAAAGCCAAGCTACACCAATTGAAGTGAGGACAAAGAAGCCAAGAAAGAAAAATAAGGCTAACTTTGTGAAGTCTCATATTGACAATCAAGTCCCTCCTCATATTTTGGATCGCTTAGCCAGACCCACAAATTATGAGGTGTTTTTAGATGACCTGACCTTTTCTGATGATGGATTCAGTCAGAATAGCCAAACTTGCTTCACCCAGTTGTCAGATATGTACACTTTATCTGACAGTACCTTGTAACTAATGTGTGTACCACCTAATAATATTTTAACCCTTGTATTTTACTAACTATTCAACTATCTTATCATTAATTATTAATTTTTACAAAAAGAGTATTTATTTTATTCTTCACTGAATGCAAGTGCAGGTCAGCATTGTGATTTTGGAATACCCATACAGTATAGAGTACAGTCAATTTCATCACCTTTGAAAAAGAGATCCAGAAGTTTATATAAACCCTGTCACTGGAAGTGTTCGCCCAGCAATTGGAATCATGGTATAATTTATCACTCGCGCGCAGTGGCCAAAACGTGACCTATAACCTCCAGCGCAGCACTTAGAAAACTTTCTAGAGAGAAATTGCTGAGGTCAAAGTTCGCTGAAGTTTCTTCCTAAGTTTGGGCATCCTTAAGAGCCCCAACGCTAGAGCTAGAACTGCACTGTTAAGAAGGTAAATCTGGGTAGCTTCATGGGCTTGTAGAGTTGATTTTAAGTGTAGTGTGGTTACATAGCTGTGGTAGAATTTGCCACACAGCGAACTTTGACCTCAGCATCACGTTTTGACCACGCCCTGACTTGGTCGATCCCGCGCATGCGCGGCTCGGGCTAAGTAGCAACAATGTCATAGGGGAATATTGTGTCTAGTGGTTCGCTATTCCCAGTAGATATGTCATCACCTTCCCAGAGACCACAACATACACAAACCCTTAGTACTGTATTCCATAGAATAGAGTGTTTGGGCTTCGATCTAGTTCTGGATCTAGAACAGAGTGTTTGTGGTCTCTGGACTTCTGGTTCTGGATCTCTGTTGTTGTAGATATCACTGTATAAACTATGGAACAGGAAGTAAACAAGTCACCTTTGCAATGGAGATCCAGAAGTCTGGGGTTGGAAGTTTATGCTTTGAGTGGGTGAACTAACACATGATCTCTCTAGCCAGTCATTTCACCATACTTTATCTGCCATGCAGTGACTGCCTTCTATCACACAGCTACATCCCATTATGGAATGTTAAAATGCAGATAAAAATCCCTGCATGCAATTGGTTAACTTCAAAAGTCACAGCTGTTTGCAGTTAGTACCTCGATGATTGGATTGATTATAAAGCATAGTTCAATTAATTTTATGACATTCCAGGTGAAATGATAGCTGAGTTGACTGTGTGCCTTATCCCACAGCTCAAGTCTACATGTCTTTATCTTCCTGTACTTTCAATCCTGTACCTTCACTCTTGTAATCCATTGTCTCTGTGTTGCAGATGCCTGGGATCCAGACCCGGCCTGGGATCACTTGCAGACCCCTAGGATCACACCTCACATGCAGACCCCTGGGATCACTTGCAGACCCCTGGGATCACTTGCAGACCCCTGGGATCGCACCTCACGTGCAGACCCCTGGGATCGAACCTCACGTGCAGACCCCTGGGAACGCACCTCACGTGCAGACCTCTGGGATCACGCCAAAAAAATTTTTTTTGGTGATATTAGACAGGTGACCATTTCAAGTCACAACATAAAAACAGTTT
>LWTN01000162.1 GCA_002101225.1 Cycloclasticus sp. symbiont of Poecilosclerida sp. M
CGAGTGGAGTCCCGGAGACTCTTTCGAGTGGAGTCCCGGAGACTCTTTCGAGTGGAGTCCCAGAGACTCTTTCGAGTGGACTCTTTCGAGGGGATCTCTTTGGAGTGGAGTCCCGGAGACTCTTTCGAGTGGAGTCCCTGAGACACTTTCGAGTTGAGTCCCGGAGACTCTTTCGAGTGGAGTCCCGGTGGTCCCGGACACACTTTCGAGTGGAGTCCCGGTGGTCCCGGACACACTTTCGAGTGGAGTCCCGGCGTCTCGGTGGAGTCCGGGAGGCTCTTTCGAGTGGAGTCCCGGAGACTCTTTCGAGTGGAGTCCCGGAGACTCTTTCGAAATTTCTCAGGCCATGTATGGTTTAACGTATATCAATCCTACATCACTGCCTCGATCTTCACTATAGTAGCTATATGCATGTGCGCACTTCAGTGCTAACATTACACAGCGGATCCAGGGATGAAGTTTGTTGCTGCATGGGAATTACTGAAGGCTTCTGTGAGATGAGGCAGTGATGTAGGATTGATATACGTTAACCCTACATGGCCTTTTTATTTCGGAGAAATTTTTGCTCTCTGTTCAAGTGATGCTTAATTAGGTGACCCCATAGCAGCTGTGCAACAAAGGTATGTAAAAGTTGGCATGTAATGTTTAGTAATTTATAATATTTAGGGGATCTGGATCTTGATCTGGAGGGCCATAGCTATATCTGGGAGGATTCACATTGCCAGTTTTCATCGTACCAACACAGACTACAAGCACTGCTATGCACCAAGAATTTCAGTACTAGAGAGATTGTGGTATCACTAAGAGAGGTTCATAAATGGATTATGATTGTGTTAAATGATTGTGTGGTTAACTAATCAAGAGATTATGATAAATTGTAGATGTAATAGCTAGTATGGCTGTATAAGAGAATAGAGTATCACCTGAACACACAGCTTTAGTAAATATGTAGCTGCTATAACGCAAAATCTCCTGAATAATCAGAGAGTGCGTTAGCACTCTATGTAGGGTTAACATCTCCAAAAAATGGCCGCTCCATAGACTAATACAAACTAAACCTCACTCTATCTCTTTTGTTCTTTCTGCAGGCCCTACTATACTGCTAACCTGCAATCAGTAACAGAGGTCAAGAACACTTCTCGTGAGAAACTCCAGTGAAGATCGCTGCTCTACACTTGCTCTACACTTTGCCCTTTCCTGAGGCCATCATAGGGTAATGCCTATATATTAGGTAGCCCTGGAGTTGATACACATTGTGGTCAATTAGGTTACCCAGCAACAAAGTATGTGGTCAGTATGGCGGTTTACATTTGAAATTCATATTTGCATTTTGAAATTTTATGTACATAACACACATCTAGTTCTCTCTTGAAGCTTCCAACTACAGGGAACATGACTCTGTGCAAGTTCTAGGTACATCGGCTTCAGATGGATCCAGCTCAGAATGTCACAGCTGAACATCAGTCCGTCTAACGTTTGTTGTATGACTTATTCACTTGAATGCATGAAGATGCATGGGTGGGGAGGGCACAGAGACAAACACAGGATACAGACAGGCAGTAGGACACTACAGGTGACTTCAGTATAGGATGCAACCATGGCAGAGCAGCTGGAGAGCGTGTCACACTCCATGGGAGCACCATACTGTAGACATGGGAGGGGTTGTATATACAACTCTTTGACTCAGCTGTCATTTGCAAAACTTGATCTACTTAAGCAATAGACTATCTAGCTACCCCTAGCTAGGCTTACCTCTTCTGTTGTCAGAGCCACCGCTAAGTTCCAACTTCCTTCTCTTCTCTGCCATCTCCAGCCGCTTCTGAGCTGGTAAAAACAAGCAGGCTTGCTCCTGGCAGGTAGCTCTGGACATATCCTCCTTATAAATCACCAGAAGAGTCTCCTGGTAAGTCAGTAACAGCCACAGAAGCTCGTTCTAAACGGTTGAGTCTATCGCGAGCGGACGCCATTTTCGAATGTTGCCTTCTAAGGGCTCTAGCACTTAGCAACCAGCCTTATATGGAAATTCCGAGGTTGCCAGGAATCTTATTGGCTATCTGCTGGTATGTATAAATTGCGCTAAATTCAAAACATGAATGTACATTTGTGTCGTTTTTAACAACGCTACCCGGTTTCTGCGCCATATGGCGCTTATGACAGGGAATGGGTTAAGCAGCAGCTTATTGTGAGGGACACTATCAAAGGCTTTGGCAAAATCTAAAAATATGGTATCCCACTGGGAAGAACTGACAGAGGAGCTCATGATGTTATTATAGAATAGCAATAGTTGTTGTGATCCCTAAAAAAACCAAACTGAACAGTTGATATAGACTCCAGAAGAAATTCTGATAATTTGTTGTAAATGAGCCTCTCCAGCACCAACTTAAAAGTGAGATCGGTCTGTAGTTAGAAATTAAACCTCTATTTCCAGACTTGTGAATCGGTGTAATTCTATGAACCTAAAACATACAGTAAGGGTTCATAGCCACCTTAGTTCTTCATACTAAACGCTTCATGATTCTGATTCGAGCTAAAGCTTACCTGAATGTAATCTACTGCTTTCCGTGCCCAGGGGTAGCCAAGCGCTTAGTACAGAGTCAGAAACAAACCTGTACCTCTTACAGCTTCTTTTCCAAGTTGCACCGAAAGATCAAAGGCTTAATGACGTCACTATAGTATCCGGACCTACACGAAGATTACTGCGCTTCAAAGTTTTATGTTTAGAGTCACTTCATTGACAAAGCCACTCCCCAGAGGTGTGGTTTGTTTAAAGCCTGTACCTCTGGGGTGGTCCATGGTCTGGCCACAAGCAAAGTATCATTCAATTCTCAAAGCTATGGGCTACAACGTGGTGCTAAAAATCAATTTTGAATTTTTGCTGAAGATGGCATAATACTACTGACTGTTTATGCTGTACTGCACACCCAGTGGCTGATTCCATCAGATCAGTAATGGTTGTAGGTATGTAGTATAATTCAAACTGCAAGTAGAACCTTGCAATTATAATGTCTGGTCTATCAATGTAGATATAGGTACATATTCACCATTCATAATCTCATAAAGTTCCTCATAAGACATTTCCCACTAGATTAGCTCCAAGAACAAAAATAGTGAGTTCCATCTTTCCAGCTTTTAGTACAGGCATTTTGTGAAATGACCTCACACAAATTGCAACAAAAGCAAACTCAACTGATTTGGTTTCCCTCATTGACAGGATAAAAGTCCTAAGGAATCCTTTGGGGGGAAGGTCTTGAAAAACCACAAAGTTTGACACTCCTATTTTGTGTCATAGCTGTTTTGGTTTAAAATAATCTCAGCTGAATAAAAATCACTTATACCACATTCGCGCGGGCAGTACAGTTTATATTGCTCACGCCCTCGGGGCTACGCCCCTCGTGCTCTAGCAATATAAACTGTACAGCCCTTGCGGTTGTATACGTTCATGTTCACAAAACACAAATTTTTCTTCCTTGCTCTCCTATGCTAGTTGCTTTACTACTTCTAGTGTACTGTCATGAATTTCCAGTCCTCCTAGATTCATGTGCTTGTTTCCTCCATCTCAGAGTACCACCTCAAATCCAATAATTACTTCTTTACATCCATTATGCAAAATAGGTGTGGTGCATATATGTTCTTGATTGCTTTGTGCTCCAGGCTCACCCATGCCCTAGTTTATAAATTTTGTTTTATATTGTTTTAGGATCTAGAAAACTTACCTTGTGAGGTAAGGAGGGGTAGATTTTTGTCTCGAGTGCTGGGAGCAGCGGTGGTGGTGGTGGTACGTAAATACGCACGCAAACACGCGCGAATATACCGCATTAATTAATTACATCGCTATCCTAATTAGTGTGCACCATGTAAAGCACGGAGCAGGAGTGCAGGGCTGCTCAGGTGTGAAACTACCCGAGTAAAAACTGCTAGAGTAAAACAACACAAGCTGAGAATCATCCATGGCTACAGAGAGAAGGTAATACTTTTTTTTAGGGTAGCCAAGGGTAGTAGATCATAATCATAGTTTGTCTAGGAGGTAATCATTTCTTCAGTGTCACACACATACCACACAGGGGCTTTGCCCCTATACCTAATTATCCTGTTAGCACCTCACTTCCAGGTCAGCCAACTGAGAAGCTCCAGCCAGAGAGGTCAACCCTGTCAGCCAGAGAGAACCCTATGTCAGCAAGAGAGAAGCCCCCAACCTGTAGAGTAGCTACCTGCCTGCATTCTTCCAACTATCTAATAACATGACACTAGTGGTGACTAAGTATAATCAAACTTTATTATTATGTCAATTGATCTTGATTTTGTGAATGTGCCGAGACATTAGTATTTTTCAAAGACTAACTTGTTACTCTTGTTAAAGGTCATTGCTCTCTTACTTTTTGTCCCTGCTTGTTTGGTTCTTTATGTGACCATATTTAATACTCAGCTTTTTGATATTCATTAAAACAATTGAGCATAAAAAATTGTTCTGCATAAAAGGGGGGATGTATATAGGATTGGGGGTTGTAGGGTTATGTCTACTTAGCAGACATTGTGATGGGATGAACCCCAATCCTACATACCCCCTTTTATTTTGAACACATTTTTATGCTCCCTTGTTTGCATCCTCCTGTAAGTTGTATGAAGCCCAATATTTGATGTAAAATGTTTGCTCAGGTGTGAAATATTTAAGGTAATGAGGGCATGCCCTATAACTCCTTATGCAACAGTAACTACTAATTATAGAGGCTTCCTCGACTTCAGATGAGTGTGGGATGGCCAACTCTTGCCTTCGTACTCCATAAAATGCCCGTGGGCGCTGCTTGAAAACTCTTCTTGTTGTCGACGACATAGTTAGCTGCTATAATTGCTGATTTGGCAGCTGTATCAGGTGATCAGCAGGTGACAGGTATAGGTACTAGGTGCTAGGTCCACATGCAGGCAATTGTTGAAGAGAGACAGAAGTCAGAATTCTTATTGCCTACAACTGAACCGCTTCAGCTGTTTTGTGGTTACCAATTTTTATGGAAGACCAGGTAGGCTACATAGATATTCCCCCCCATCCTCCTGCTTTTGCTGCTTCATCTTTTTGTTTTCGTGAACACTGTGGCTTACCCAGAGGTAGAGGCAGAGACCAATCCAGAGACCAACCCTCCCAATCCAGAGGAAGAGGCCAATCCAGAGGTAGAGGCAAAAGGTGATCCAGGAATCATCATTTTATGGGCATCGCCCACGATGCTTCATAGCGTACAAGGCCTCCCCTGCGTAGGAAGGATTCCAAACCTGCGAATAGGTAAGGAAGCACTGGATAGGTATTGTATGGCTCGCCAATGAGTTGGGGCTATAATCCTGCCTTTATATTTCTAGGTCCAACTCCGGAGGCTTCCGCGGACAACTTCCATGCGTGGATGAACAACCTTGTTACAAAATACGGAGGCCCGGGGGCCCTGGTGGAGGGGTTTGCGGATGAATATATCCAAGGGATTTTTCAGTGCCTCGGGCAGGCCGAGCACTCAAGAATCGAGGGCGAGTTGTCCAGGCTGCCAAACTTTCAGAACCAGTGCCTCAGAAACCATTTAAGTGCAGGAACATACATGGCCATCGAGGGGGCAGGGAAAGGGGTCTGCCAGATAGTGCCAAAGATGCTGGGCCCTTTTGTAGGAGAAAAGCCACCATGAGAAAGTTACTGACCCACGTCCCACCAGAAAGTATTAAACAGAATATATTGCTCCACCTTACACCTGAAAGTAATGACATTGTATTAGATCTAACAAATAACAAAATCGGGAGCCAGGTTAATTTTCTACAAGATGACACCAAGTTTATTGTTCTGGCTATTACCAGTATAGAGCTAGTCGTGACTGTAGAATAATGATGAACGAATCACAATGATTGAGAATTTTGGGCGTGGCTGAGTTGTCGTTGTTTCTTGTCTTGGAGCCGAGGTGAGTTAATGTAGGTGTAGCTGCAGCTAGCGCCATAGGCTATAA
>LWTN01000163.1 GCA_002101225.1 Cycloclasticus sp. symbiont of Poecilosclerida sp. M
ACATCAAAAGAAGTGAATTCTCCTCTCTGTAGATCATATGTTTGTAATGGTTGATCACCAGTACAAGACACATTAACAACAGAACCATCCTGCGAAGCAATCACTTTGAATACATCGTGTGCCGTTCGTCCTGCTATAGGACATGTGATGAAGCTCCTACCCCATGTGGCTGTGGGAGGAACCTGCTCCAGAAGCTGATCACAGTACTCAAACTTGTTTGGAACAGTTCCACACTCGTGACCACTAATGAGAGCTATTGGCTTGTTTGAAGTGATCCTCGAGCCAGTCAAGTCGTCTTCACTAGCAATATACACAGTCTGTGCAGCACTGGAAAATTGTAACTTCACAGGTACACCCACATCAAACTTTCCCTGTGGAACTTGATCTAATAGATCTTGTGCTGTTATGTCGACACTCTGTGTTAGAGAGACTGTTAGTTCTGTGTCTTCCTCTGTTGTGACAATGACCATGGCGCTGTTACCTAAAGTAGGTAAGAACTCATAGTCATATTCATAGTCATCGTCAAATTCTTCTCTTGGGATTTGTGCCACTGGAACTGAAATGGCATAGTATTCATAGTTCTCCACCGGAAGGTAAACACAGGGTAATACTTTGAATGTATCAGAAGATGTGAATTCTTCAGCATAGCCCACTACTGACAGTTGATCACCATTGAGGGACTGAACAACAATAGCTCTGTCTCTGATGTCATCACTTTGGATGTAGACCTGATCAGCATCCATTGAAACTTCAGTGGGGGCATTATAGGTGGTTCACTGTGAATGTAGACTGGATATTGGGTGCCACTGGGTTAATGTATAAGCGAAATTTGTTAATTCGAAAGTCATAAGTGACAAGTTCATAATTTCCAATGAGACCAAAGTAGATTTTATTGCCCTCAAAATTAAAACTGCTTTCATCTGTGAAAATAGAAACTCACATGATTAAATCAAAGCCTGATATGCCTTTTATCATACCAAAACATTCTTGACATGTTGAATTGTTGTCAGTAAAAGAGAGTCCGCCTCCAGCAATACAGCATCCCGACTTATTATTTACACCCACTAAGTCACCTCGGCAGTTTCTATTTGAGTAACAAGTAAAATCTACAGTGAAAACATAGCTGATAGGATACAGCAGATGTCAGAGCCTTAAGTATCATGCACCACTATGTTTTTGCAAGCCATGGGGGCCACAGTATAGAGATCCTGCATGCTTGATCACCAGTCTGGTGTAAATGTACAGTACTGGTTGATGGTTGGTAGTTGTTTACACAGCATTGGTATTACAAAACAATTCTATTCAGGCTGTGTAAACTACAGTCAATTTTGCAACAAGCAAATCCAATGTCATGAGTGTGTCTATTCAGTGGACTGGACTACTGGACTGGACTACTGGACTCTAAAAATTAATTATTTTCCCTGAAGGCGTGGTCAAAACGTGACCTATGACCTTAGAAAATTTTCGGATAAGTTGCTGAGGTCAAAGTTCGCTGAAGTTTCTTCCTTGCTGTAGCTAAGTTCTGGCACCCTTAAGATCCCAAACGCTAGTGAAGGTAAATCTGGGTAGCTCCTGGGCTTGTAGAGTTGATTTTAAGAATTGGGTGTGGCTTAAAGCAAATTCTACCAGCTATGTAATCACACCCACTCAATCACTTCTACACTTAAAATCAACTCTACTAGTCCATGAAGCTACCCAGATTTACCTTCTTAACAGCGCAGTTCTAGCTCTAGCATTGGGGCTCTCAAGGGTGCCAGAACTTAGCTACAGCAAGGAAGAAACTTCAGCAAACTTTGACATCAGCAACTAGGTCACATTTTGACCACGCCCTCAGGGAAAATAATTAATTTTTAGAGTCCAGTAGTCCAGTCCAGTAGTCCAGTCCACTGAATAGACACTACCGAGTGAGTTATGAGTATTTGACACCTCTACTGGGTAAGGTGTACCATACCCTTCCGTTAGTGATATTGTTTTTTTAATATCTTGTCCAAAGTGATTTGTTGAGCTCTTGCATCTGTGTAAAGGAGTACTGGTCGCCTTGGTGGCTGACCTCAGCTGGAAAAAGTTTATTTATGACAGATATCTGGACTTCTAGTAGTGGTAGGACTATCAAAACTCTGCCAGACATAGTACCATGGATGGAAATTGACATTGGGTAAAGAAAACTTTTGGAATTTTTTTTTTTCTCATTCAATTTTTTTCCGCATCCGTCCCCGCAAATGGCTCTATGTGTACTATGTCTGGCAGAGTTTTGATAGTCCTACCACTACTAGAAGTCCAGATATTTGTCATAATAAACTTTTTGTCTCGGCACTATGTCTCGGCACTTAGTACTGGGATCGACCGCGTATGTACAACTCTTCGTGACCTACATAGGACAATACAAAATCTAAATGTGTGCATAAAAACAGCTCACTGCACCACGCATGCGCATTATCATAATTATTTCTGAACAAAATGGAAGACAATACTACTTTGAGTTTGGAGCAACCAGAGGCTCCTGAAACTTCTGGAAACAGTGGACAGATACAGCAGAGAAGCCAGGAACAGTGAGAACACAGGCTACAGTTGAGACATGTTAGCCACGGTTGAGAAATCAACGGGATAGCCCTGAACAACGAGAACAACGACTGCAATCCAGGCGGGCAGCTAGCCAGCAGGAGAGCCCTGAACAACGAGAACAACGACTGCAATCCAGGCGGGCAGCTAGCCAGCAGCAGAGCCCTGAACAACGAGAACAACGACTGCAATCCAGGCGGGCAGCTAACCAGCAGGAGAGCCCTGAACAATGACTGCAGGCAGCTAGCCAGCAGGAGAGCCCTGAACAACGAGAGCAACGACTGCAATCCAGGCGGGCAGCTAGCCAGCAGGAGAGCCCTGAACAACGAGAGCAACGACTGCAATCCAGGCGGGCAGCTAGCCAGCAGGAGAGCCCTGAACAACGAGATGTTAAGTATAACTGATATAAAGCCAAGCTGGTGAGTAGTACAGAAATTTGCCCCACAGAGTTCCACCCACAAACTGACGTGATAGATTTGTTCCAAGTGTAACATGTACATTCAAGTTTGTTTCATTTCCTCCATTTCATTTCAATTTTCACTTCACACTTTATCCCCTTTTTGACTAATCATAATTTAATAATACCCACCTAATTAGCTAATCACCTTACTTAAGCATTTATCATACATGAGTGCCGAGACATCAAGTCGAGAAAACACTTGTTCCAGCTGAGGTCAGCCAAGGCAACCAATACTCCTTTTGCTCTTAATTTCACACAGATGCAAGAGCTCACTTACAGCAGAATAAATAAAAATCGAAGGTCAATGCACATACTTCGGACAAGTTATTAATTAATTAACTGCTAGTGGTTGTGCTAATTAGGTGACACTTAAGTGTGCCAAGAATGTGTGGTTTTCAGGTTGAAGTTTTCATGCAAGCTTTTGCACAATAGAACCAGAGGCGTATAGTCTCGTGGGCCAGCCGACTTTTTTTCTTTTTTAGGCGGGGAAGGGAGAAAAAAAAGTTGGCTGGCCCGCAGACTAGATATTGGGCATACATGAAGATTTTTTGACAACCAACCTGAAAACAATTTTGCACAAAATTATTCATACTGGGAATCTTGCAACAAAAAAACCCAATGGTAAACCGCTACTGCACATGCGAGTGCTTTGAAGTTCATGCACAGATTTTGCAAGATTACCATTTGTTGTCTGTACAGACACTCAATGTCAATGTCCTGCAATATTGTGCTTCTACCACCCATAGGTAGTCCTGCAGCATGCACTGGGTAGGACAAGGACCCCAATGCAATCCTCGAAATAATAATAGGCTTACAGCCACCAATTATGCCATCTACTACCCTACGTTCTTAGTTCTTACCTTCATTGCACAATGCATTCAAGATATTTAATAACACAGCAACGAGAGTATAAATCCGCACCTGCATATCTCTTTAGAAGTCACACATGCGCAAATCTAGCAAGAATTAAATTTTAATGTTTGTGGTGAAATCTAGCTAGACTAATTGTAGTGAGCTTGGCCATGATTTTGCAGTTTTTTGTGCTCCTTTTTATCGCATCACTGTCATCTTCTCAACAGCAGGGTGAGATTAGTACTCTTAAATGCACTTAGCTCTATAGTCCTTCAGGCCGGGCTGTACGTGGTAGACATACTTTCTGGTGTCTGATAATTATTGTCACACAGTACAATTATGTACGTACAACTAGGGAAATTTACGCAATTCCTCCTCCACTGAACCAACAGGCTAACCATGTATAAACTATTAGCTACCTGCTAGACTTTACTGGTTTGGTTGATACCAACATGAAACTATGTGGTCCAGAAAACTGGCTTCATGAGGTAGCTTCTGCAGCCTGGAACATCTGGCAGTACATGCAGTGTAACCACTGTGGTATACCTCAAGAGGAAGATGGCAGATGCCACATTTGTGGACCATGAATTGTGTAGTTCCAGTCCTATCACATTTTGCATTTGTAAACCTACCTGCTAAGCCTGTATAGCAGTCACAGGGGGCCATGGAGGGGTGAATCTGACGGGGGGCAATCATAATAGTGGAAGCCGAATTGTAATGCCTTCATGAGGAGTGCTCATTTATAACTCCCTTTCAAAAATCCTGCCTACGCCAATGAGCCAGAGTGATTTTTAAGCCTGCATGGCACACTAGCATGCTCAGTAAAGTTTACTGAGTGTGCAAGTGTGCCAGGTTTATTAATCTATTGCCCAGACAGGCCAGGCCGGTGCACCATCAATAGATCAAGTACTAGGTAATTGTTTTCACTGCAGATTTTACTTGCTACTCAAGTAGAAACTGCCGAGGTGACATAGTGGGTGTGAGTCCAGGATGCTGTGTTGCTGGAGGTGGACTCTCTTTTATTGACAGCAATTCAACATGTCAAGAATGTTTTGGTATGTACTGATGTAAAGTGTTAGGATGAAGTGAAAATGTGCCCATGGTACTTATTATCATGTGTTTTTGCATCTCTATAAGATTATGAGCTAGCTTGTTGACAAACATCAATTTACCTAGGATAATGGTGCTATCAGCTAGCAATAATATTTCGGTCCCAGTATTCGCACGTCGCATCTTAGCATTGCTCAGCTGCAGGAGTATTCTATAGCTATAGCTCCTGTAGCATGGCTTGAACCATGGGATGCAAAATAACTCAGTTGTAAAATAGCTAGCTACGTAGTCTGGATTTCCCCCCCTTTTTGTACAGGTGAAAGCAGTTTTGATGTTGAGGGCAACAAATTTTTCTTTGGACTTATTGGAAATTTTGAACCTGTCATATATTTTCGAATTAACAAATTTCGTTTATACGTTAACCCAGTGGCACCCAATATCCAGTCTACATTCACAGTGAATGTGGCAGGTACTTCTACCACCTATAATGCCCCCACTGAAGTTTCAATGGATGCTGATCAGGTCTACATCCAAAGTGATGACATCAGAGACAGAGCTATTGTTGTTCAGTCCCTCAATGGTGATCAACTGTCAGTAGTGGGCTATGCTGAAGAATTCACATCTTCTGATACATTCAAAGTATTACCCTGTGTTTACCTTCCGGTGGAGAACTATGAATACTATGCCATTTCAGTTCCAGTGGCACAAATCCCAAGAGAAGAATTTGACGATGACTATGAATATGACTATGAGTTCTTACCTACTTTAGGTAACAGCGCCATGGTCATTGTCACAACAGAGGAAGACACAGAACTAACAGTCTCTCTAACACAGAGTGTCGACATAACAGCACAAGATCTATTAGATCAAGTTCCACAGGGAAAGTTTGATGTGGGTGTACCTGTGAAGTTACAATTTTCCAGTGCTGCACAGACTGTGTATATTGCTAGTGAAGACGACTTGACTGGCTCGAGGATCACTTCAAACAAGCCAATAGCTCTCATTAGTGGTCACGAGTGTGGAACTGTTCCAAACAAGTTTGAGTACTGTGATCAGCTTCTGGAGCAGGTTCCTCCCACAGCCACATGGGGTAGGAGCTTCATCACATGTCCTATAGCAGGACGAACGGCACACGATGTATTCAAAGTGATTGCTTCGCAGGATGGTTCTGTTGTTAATGTGTCTTGTACTGGTGATCAACCATTACAAACATATGATCTACAGAGAGGAGAATTCACTTCTTTTTCTTT
>LWTN01000164.1 GCA_002101225.1 Cycloclasticus sp. symbiont of Poecilosclerida sp. M
ACTAAGCTTGCCTCAGTCTCGTCTCTAAAACCCACCAGAGGAATATGTTACCCCCTCTGCGCGAATTAGCTGCTCTTTATATGCCAACCGCCCTAGTCTCTGAGCCTGCCTCCGCTGGTCAGTATGTTCTTGTAAAGACGAGAGCTATCAGCCTGATCCAGTAACTTAGCACAGAATGGGCTTGGCTTTGTTCCCCCAAGTTTCTCAATGATGGGCAAGAGCGCGCACCTCCCCTCATTGAAAACTAAGTACACAGCCACCTGTACAGAGGCTGGAGAACTGAAGTCAGTCTTAGAGCATCGGTCCCCTATGAGACTATTGAAAGACTCATTCTGATTTTGTGTCCCACCCAGAACAAAACCATTCAGCAGGTTCTTAGAACACAACCCTGACCACACAGTTTTTACACTGGCAGCCTGGTCGGGGGATCAGAGGGTATTTAGTGGGGTCATGACTTAGGTTCTCCGTCTCCCCTTCCAAAATAGCACAATTATACCAGCACCAGGTACCTGGACCAGTAGGGCAGTAATCATGCTGGGGGTCAGCATCATGAGAACACGAGTGATAGAAGGCAGCCCAGCAGTCACGTTCCATCTCCACTATATTACCAGTGTTACGCCTAATATTGGTTCCATAATATTTTTGGAGTTTCATCATCACCTTTATTCCGAGCCGACCTCGAAATTAGGTGCCTGTGCTTTGGCTTCGACTGCACGATCATAAGAGCCTGAGCTTCAGAGAGGCTTCATCAATTTCAGGGTGTGATTTAGGCACTCACACCCCGACCACGCCCACGACTGCTCTGAACAGGCTCCAGGCGACTCATCAACTGAGCGCTTTTTTAGTAGCCTTCACACTTCACAGCTGCTGTAAGCGATCTCAAAAGTGGCTCAGCATTGGCAATTAGTTTATGGAGACGGGTGACTACACGCTTCTGAACATGCCCCACACACTCATGCTTATCAATCTCAACATCATCACCATACACCTTTTCAGCATTCAACATGGTAACAGCTTTCGAATCACTGTCACTGATAACAGCAGAAAATTGTACAGCTCCATTGATCTTGAAAAAAGCTTCCTAGCAAGGGCACCCTCCATTGCTGGAGAGGAGCCATCATGCGTCTTTGTACAGCGATCCTTATGCCCTTCGAACCACTCATACTCTGGCCCCGATGTAGGACCAGAATACGTGGCACATTGACGACAATATACTTACAAGCAAGCTCAGTATCAATTACTTCCCCAGTAACCCAAGACACGACAACACCAACACCATATAGGGCCGTGAAACCACGCTTAGACAAAGTACCATCAAAAGTAACCGTTATATCTAAACCTGCATCAGGGGGGGCATCTTTATACAGCGTTTTCAAACGAGAGGCGGCAGCTATTTGCTCATCACATACATATTCTTTCAGAACACCACATAATGTTTGTTGTGGTCTGCATAAGATGACTGGAGGGGGTAAATCCAACAATGCAGAAATAGTCTCAATGCCAGTCCTACCCTTTCCCATGAGTCTGCTTCCGAACACGGACTTACAGTTCAATCCAGTGGCCTCCTTAGAATAGGGGTCAGTTAGAGTGTGCACCCATTCACACCCACTACACTCGACAAATATCTTGGTAACTAACCCCCGCCTGCTCCTACGCCCTCAGAAACTCCCAGACTAGGCGTACAGAGGGGGCATTTCATGATAGCAGCAAACTCGGACAGGGCTCTAAGACTGACTATCCGATTACCCTCACCTAGACAGTCTTCGCCTGAGATCTTGTGGGCCTTACTCTTTGTAACGGTCATCACCCATGAGAATTTTTTCAGGCTAGCTGGCAAGGGGTCATGCACAGGCTCAGGCCCTTGCCAGACAAGGGAACCACTGGCTTCACTATCAGTCCCACCAACACTACCAGACTCAGGAACTACAGTACTAGGACCAGGAACAGACTCCCTAACAGCCTGATCCTGTGGATTGAGACTAACCTGTGTTGATTCATAAGCTGCTTCGGTCTCACTAGCAAGCCTCTCTCTCCAGCCCTCACCCTTGAAGCGTTTTGAAGGTTTCTTGACTCCATAAGCATTCCTCTTCCTTCCCATGGCAGAAGTAGACAGCAGTAGTAGCAGTAGTAGCAGCGTAGACACAGTAGAAGTAGCAAGACAGCAGAAGAACGCGTGGAGGTTCAAATCAAAAAGATCAGAACCAACGTTGCCTGCGCAGTAGGACCCTTTTATACTGCCTACTGCGCAGTTCCTATGGTAACTTATCTGCTGCAGTGGGCTCTATTTTGATATAGTTTTTCAAAGACTGGCCTCAACGGTAAAGAAGTTATGGAGGCTTACCTAGTCTCGCCGGAACACGCCCGTTCTTCATCGTTGTAAAAGTAGCCATTAACATCATGTCATAAAAAGCATAACAATGGTTTACAGAAATCAAATGAAACTTGAAATACAGATAGTATAGACATATAGCAGCAATGTAAAGCAATAAAGGAACCAACGTACAGCATAACATAATGTAGGAACCAAGCTATAGATACCTTAATAACTGTAGGTGAGAAATATCCCTGAAATACGAAAAATATATATTCACGGTTGTGTGACAAAGTCAGTCTACATTATACCAGGTTTATCCGCTGGAAGGTTCTAAAAAGGAACACATACTTACAACTGATAATCATGCTGTTTGAATACAAGTACCGTATTGTCTTCATCAGAATTCAACATGAAATAATCATGAAAAGATCTAAAGCTTCTTTTACCTCTAAAAATTTAATAGTTCAGAACTGGCAAACAATCAAAATTATAATGTTACCTTAGTTCTTGACCTGAAAGTGATTTATTTTTTGCAGACACGAAATTAATGCATGAAAGCAATAATGTAATTTTACATGTATACCTAATACCTGTTAGCAGGTACTACATAATAATGTTATTGCCATGTAAAGTATACGTAGAACTCAGTCAAGAATAATATTTTTGGATTTCGATAAATTTAATAACCCATTCCCTGGCCTAAGCGGGAAAAGCCGTCGTTACTGAGGTGCGATCTTTGAAAACGGCACAAAACAATCATGTTTTGAATTTAGCGCCATTTATACATACCAGCAGATAGCCAATAAGATTCTCTACAGCCTGGCAACCTCGGAATTTCCCTATAAGGCTGGTTGCTACGTGCTAGAGGCCTTAGAAGTCAACGTTTGAAAATGGCGTCCGCTCGCGATAGACTCAACCGTTTAAAACGAGCTTCTGTGGCTGTTACTGACTTACCTGGAGACTCTGCTGGTGATTTCTAAGGAGGATACGTCCAGGGCTACCTGCAGCTCAGAAGCGGCTGGACATGGCAGAGAAGAGATGGAAGTTGGGACTTAGCAGTGGCTCTGACAACAGAAGAGGTAAGCCTAGCTAGTGGTAGCTAGCTAATCTGTTGATAGTCTACTGCTTTAGATGAAGTTTTGAAAGTTAAATGCAAATGACAGCTGAGATAATATGTTTGTCTCTGTGCCCCCCCCCCCCCCCCCCATGCTTCTTTATGCATTCAAGTGAATAAGTATACAACAAACACAAAGAACGTTAGATGGCTGTGACATGCTGAACTGACGCCGATGTACCTAGAACTTGCACAGAGTCATGTTCCCTGTAGTTGGAAGCTTCTAGATGTGTGTTATGTACATGTTAAAAAAGAACAAAATTTCAATTGCAAATATGAATTTCAAATGTAAACCACCGTTCTGACCACATACTTTGTTGCTGGGTAACCTAATTGACCACAGTGTGTTTATCAACTTCAGGGCTACCTAATATATATAGGTGTCCTATGATGGTCTCAGGAAAGGGGGCAAAGTGTAGAGCAGGGTAAAGGAAAAAAAATTGCCTAAAAATCAATGGACAGGGAAAGGGTTAACGTATGCTATCGTCCCAACCTACTACAATTTACCTCTGAATTGTCTTGCAGGTGACACTGGCTTATCTGTCACAGAATAACAGGACATTTTTGACAAGAACGAATCAGTTTATGCTTAGCTGTTTCTCGTCATTGTTACAATATTGAAGGTACCCGATGTCTTGGCCGCCTCAACAAAGGATTTGTCCTAGCAAATTGGCGGCCAAAATCATAGAAGAGTTCATCTCCTTTGCTTCATACTCGAAATGAAACACCCGGGTACCAAAGAGTGGTTGGCATCGGATGCCACCAGATGTTATAATACCTTCGGGCGACTTGTCAATAATGACAATCGCCCAAATCTGAAGTCGATGGCGGCAGTTGTAGGTGGGGTGTTGAGGGTTGGTTTTCTCTCAACCCTCAACCTCAGCTCCCCTCCCCATTCATTTCGTACTCCCTCACGTGCTTGAGTATTTTATTCCTGAATGAGCAATGCTACCATTGTGAGAAAGCCAGAAATACCTCGGAAAAATCAACTCCAGAATAAACTCGCCCATGAGGCATTCCTCCAGGAGAAACACCCCCCTTACCTTAACCGGGGAAAACAACCTCCAAAATTTTCCCTTATTGTTTGATTAAAATTTCGATTGGGGGGTCATCCTAAAAATATGGTGCTAAATAGTATTTTACTTTATCTAGGAACTCTAGCACTTAGAATCATGTGCTACTTTGAGATTGACCAGGTTCATCTGTGATGCTTCAAAAAGCTCTTTTTCTGACTCGTTCATATACAAAATTGAACAGAGCATTTAACCACACTCTGTCCATTTAAAATTGCTGCAGTGCTTAGTAACTGGATTAAAGTTTAGACTTTTCTACTCTAAAATTTAGACAAAAGTTTTCATTTTAGATAGAAGGAATTGAGTACTTAGTTATGATCTTAGTACAAGATCAATCATCTAACATTTAGATAACTGCACTACTTTAAAAGTTTGTATGCTTATTTAGACAACTATCTACCAAGTGTGCTCAAATATAGTAGTGTGCTGCTACATTAAGACTATGTACTTAAAATGAAAGGGCGTTATATAGAAGTCACACCAAAGCACATGGTCACATGGTTGACCAGAAACTAATGATTAGTTTGGTGTGGCCTTACCTGTGAGTTGTGAAAGAATTCCCCCGCATGTATTTAACAGAGGGTCCTATAATTATACATCCTAAATCCATCCGGTCGGGTGATAAATACATCCGCTCGCGTGATAGGGAAACAACATCTGACAAACAAATTCATCGAGGCTTTTCAAGCTTTATCATGGCCTTAGTAAATGTAACAGTCATCTCAGAGAGAGCTACCCTTCTTCCGTGGAAGATTATATCGGCTGATTTGGGGAAGGAGACCCTTCGGGAATTTAATGAACGAACTCTGTCAGGTACTGAAAATTTAGAGTTAGGCTAGCTAGCTAAAGTATCTTTATTTGAGTAGGTCCAGTGTGAAGGAAAATGAGAGCTAATGGCTGGTCCTTTACACACTACCTGTGGCAACTTGGCGGTAAAATGACTCTGTCCTGACACGCCCCTTACATGAGATTATGGACTTACATGAGATTAAGGACTATTACCTCAGACACAGGAAGTGTTGTTTCAGGGGCGTTTTCTCAACTATATTTTCTACCTTATTAACTAAGCTAATTGCTCCAGCCCACCTAGGAGGTTTGTCTATACATTTAGGACTCAAATTCAAGCGTGTTCCTTCAAGAAGAGAAAGGGCGCAAAAGGCCAAGGCCTGAATCTCCGTCATCAAAATCTGAGGACTTTGAGTCCAATAGTGAAGTGCTGTCGAGGATTGACAAGAATCTTAAAAGGATTCTCGACGTCTCGACCAAATTGTTGGCTTCCTGTCATTGCTGTTGGAGACATTTTTGTGTAAGATATCCATCTCCCCTCCTGCAATCTATGCAAGGTGTTGCCAGCATTGCATCAACAGGTGGTACAGGGGAGAAGCTGGCATAGACAAGAGGTGTCCATTGTGTAGGAGAAACAGGGGGTTGGCTGACACCTCCCATATAGTTGGTATGGACGATTTTCTACATGCAATTGATCAACTGGTCAGTACCAGCAGTGTACTATGATTTTTCCCTCCGATTCCCCAGACGTATATACCCCTGTTTATTTGTTCATGTCTATACTACACTTTTCTGTTGTTTCTCATGCAGTCAGGTTTTTTTTGCACATAAGCTTTTTTCAGTGCAATGCACACATTTGTTTTTTGTTTGTGTGTAGTGTATATCATG
>LWTN01000165.1 GCA_002101225.1 Cycloclasticus sp. symbiont of Poecilosclerida sp. M
ATCTTATGCAAGTTCTGGAGAACAACTTCAAAAAAATTAAGCGTCAATATTCTGGTTACGTCAGCACCTTGCGTAGTAAGATTGAAAAGAAGGGAATCAGTGTTGGAGAACTGAGTTTGTTCATTGAGAATCTTGGTGAGTTTGAATCCAACAAGACCGAGGAGCAACTCAAAATGGCAAAGGGCGAGTTGAATTCTGCGACATCTATATTAAACGTATTCATGTCAATCAGTGATCACTGTGCCTCGTTTTTGGATTATGAAATTTTTGAAGCCATCCGAGAGGAATACGATATAGATGACGAGGATTTGCGGGATTCGGAGATCAAAAAATTGCAGTATGCAGATCGTGTAAAGGAATATGCAGAAAAACACAGGATATCGGAGTTTTTCGCAATCAATCCGTACCTGAAGAAGATGTGTGCACGTTCTTCCGACGAAATCATTCTTAAATTTGATATTCCTTTGTCCACCAACTTGGACAAGGTCCTTAAAATAAAGCGTGATCTGGCAAATATTTTGAAAGTGAAAACAACAGCGCTCCAACTTGTACGGATAGAGGAAGGATGTGTTATCATTACTTACCTCATTCCCACTTCCTTAGTGCAAGCCAGGGCGTTCACTGAAAGCCAGGTGGAGGAATTTCGATGCTTGTCTGCACTGTGGGTGATATTTGGAGAATTCAAGTTTGATTTCAGGAGGGAAAGCTTCATTTCAAATGATAACGACAAAGGTGAGATAAAAGTTACATAATATAGCTATGTAGGCTATAGGGTAGACAACGAGACCTAGTACCTACATAATTATAGGGTTATACTTACAAAACTGAGATAAAAATGTCTATAGGGTTACCTTATTAGGTGGTTTTAGTTGAATTAAATTTTCACGGGTACAAAATTTAATTTCGCTAAAATTCACTAAATTTTGTATGCGTTTTTAATAGTAGCCTTAAGGTAGCTACCTACATGTCTTAAGCTATAGTCTCACTTAGGCTAGCTGGTTAGCTGGAGGCAATGATATAGGTAGCTACATGGCCTTTGTATTTCAGAGAAATTTTATATACGTAGGGCTTGGTATTGACTTTCTCCCTATAACTAGATTTATATACACACACTTGTGACTACAGCTGGTGTTGTGCAAGTTCTAGTGAGACAGAGTGGGAAAGCACCCACACTGGATGCACCACACTTTCTGGTGGCAGAAGTCAGTGGAAATTTGGATGTCTCACACCCGTTGAGCATCAAATACCAGTGGATGCAGAATGGAGCACTGTTGAACGAGACTTTCTTTGTCCTGTATTTCCCATCACTTGTGGCATCTCACGCTGGTAAGTATTGCTGTCGAGTCACCATCACCTCACCTCAGCTTCAAGATACCGTCATCGCTACCAGCATTGCCCACACCCTCGACTTGCAAGAAGAACACAAGGAAAATTGTGCCTCTCAAGGTATGTACGTACGTGTATATGCAGTGGACATGAAATAAACAGGCTGTATAATATGCACTTTATCATGCTGATCGACCCCTAAGGGCAACACCTCTCTTCTATCAAAGTGCCGAGACATAGTGCTGGATTCATATGCACATGTGGCAGTTACAGGTAGAAAACGAACATTATAGTGGGTTAATTCGATTAGTTATAATTATCTCAAGAATGCTTCATTGAGTTTTTCTGTGTCTCTTATTGAATGATTAGACTACATGTACAGTAAATTTGAGAGCCACAGCTACTAGCAGTCTTTGTTTAAATCTCCATAATTCCCTCTGCACTAATGTTCATTTTCTACCTGCGACTGCCGGTAAACCTACTGTATGTACATGGCTTTTTCTGGATTTTTGTACAGTAAAATTTCTTATTTTCAGCTCCTCTAATAGCTACTATTGAGGCAGAAGAGGATGCAAATATCCCCAAATTCGGGGAGAAGTATTCCCTCACTTGTAGGGTCAGTGATCATGCTGATGTTTTCTCCCAGTCAACCATCAGTTACCAGTGGCATCATAACAAAGATATGTTGAGAGAAACTTCATCCACTCTCATCTTCCCAACCCTTGAGACATCCCATGCTGGAGACTACAGCTGTGAAGTCACCCAGACCTCAAGTTTAGAGGAAAGTGTCCACAAAATAACCAGTGATATCTACAGTCTTACATTCCAGGAAGATTGTGCCAGTTTCTGTAAGCAAAGCATACCCCGTAAACATGTCATTCCAACTTTTGAATGGCATTCTTCAGGATGCTTTTGGGGAAATTTATAATGGGGTTACCCAATGAACCACCACTATCCATTTCATTAACTTTCAGGAACTGGATCCAGGGGGAGGGGGGGGGGGGCTTTGGTGTCAAAGACCCACCCCACTTTCACCACATTCCTTAGCTGATATTATACTGGCAAACTTGCATATACTCAGCAGGGATGCATGCATAAGGCATGGTACGATCAAATAATAATGGGTGTGGTTTTGATACAAGTTGGGTGTGGTCTGGACACAATTAAATTTTGGTATATAGACTATAGACCCCTCACTTCATTAATCCTGGATCCACCCCCGCTATTCTATCCTTACCTCCTCATAGTGCCTACAATCACAGCCAACATTGAGGTTAAAGAGGGAAACAGTTGCTCAACTGTAGGGGAGAGATATTCTTTGATCTGCCGTATAACCAGCCCCACTGACCTGTCTCAATCAGCAATCTCTTACCAGTGGCAACACAATGGCGAGATCTTACCAAGCGAAGTTTCACAAACACTCGCTTTCCAGCCACTCCAGAAGTCTCACACTGGGGATTACAGCTGTCAAGTTACCCTTACTTCTCCTCTATTTCAAGAGGCTGTCACAGTAACAAGTAACACACACACCCTTGAGCTTGAAGTGATGAGTGAATCAATACAGTGTATCACTAGAGAGCAAGGTAAAGATATGCTGTCATACTCTGAGTCTGCTGCCAGGTGCTAGCTACATAGCAGTATTATTGGAATCCATTGACAAAAAGTGGTGGATAATCACAACCTAGCACCTCCATAGATACTATATTATCTATGGTGCCCCACTCCTAAGCACATGTGTGTAGCTCCCTGTCAGACTGACAGTACAATGTCTACTGTATACATACACAAATATGTCATACAGTATGTAGAGACTATACACCTGCTATAATTGCATGGCAGTCTTTGATTCAGAACCATGCAGCTATTGCCATGGTGATTGTTTTAGAGCTGGGTTGAGAATAAACTGCTGTGCTGTGTGATTGTGAGTGTAGCCACCATGCATGCATGATGTGTGTTATTGGGTGCACTCATGCATATAATCACGTTGAGGTTTTATAGATATACTAGCTAGCTACTGATATTGCTACATCAGTACAAAATTCAATATTGGCTTTATGTCCATTGTGCAGATCATACTACTGAAGAAACACCAAGACTCCCAGTTGAGCCAGTACCAGAAGATGAGACTTGTAAGAATTACTGTACATGCATGTTGTCATGGCTTAGTCAGTAGTGTATCCAGCCTATCCCTATAGCAAGATATGGGTGGCCTAAAATAATTTGTATTTGTGTATGGAGCGGCCATGCTAACCCTACATAGAGAGTGCTATATAACGCACTCTCTGATAACCAGACTACCCACATATAATATTAAGAGGTTTTTTTACTATGATTAAATTTTGTACCTGTATGACCTTTATATCCACAAAAGACCCTTTACCTAATTTTACAGCTATGCAGCTAGACTAGCTAGCTATGATGTATTATTGTATCGCAAATACTTCATTTATATCTAGACTCACAATTGGAAGGAAATTATGTTGCAAATGGTAACTAACCTGAAATAAATCTATTATAATACAGTGATGATCAAGGAAAGAGTGGAGAAAGACATCAATAAACTGCAGGAAGAGTTTGATTCCATTGACAAGCAAGCCTTCGCTGCAGTTGAAAGAGAGCATGTCACCGTGGCCAATTTTGTCCAGCACTTGCGCACTGTTTTAATTGAGTACAATGTAAAGCATAGCGAGTACTATGACCAATTATACGCAAAACTTTGCAAGGACGAAACCCTGGAATACGCTTGGTACAGACTGAGTGGGCAGTGGAGTTACCTGGACTACTCACTCCTCGACCTCATCATTCACAAATGCCACGACGTGGAGCTCAAGGCAAAGATGGTCGCCTACAAAAATGAGGCAAAAGAGTTTTGCCGTCAAACACCCCTCTATGACTTTGCCAGATTCTACACGCCATTCAGCCGGTCCTACTCAAGACTTCTGCAGAATGGCTTTGTGAAGGCTACGCTTGCAATCACTTGGGAGGACAATCACCTCGAGAACCTGATGATACTGAAGACATACATCACGCAGGAATTCTTCATGCCATCCTTCTCTATCGTGCTGAAGGATATCCAGCCTCACGATGACATGAGATACATGGTGGTGCTGTGGGCCACTCCACCATTCCTCTGCAAGTGGTTGGAGAAGAAGATGGAGGAGATTGATGTGCAGCGCTTCCTCGGTGATAACGATATAATGCAATTGTGCTCTGGAACCCATTAACTGCTAACTGCATGTGTTTTTTTCATCATGCATTTTTAAAATTGAATGAGTGTCTTTGTTATTATTATTAGCATAACTTTAGTTATTAAGTCAATTTTCGTTCAGTGCGAACATTCCTGGAGCATATTCCCAGGGAACTTATGACTAATCTTTTAGCCCACTTCAAAGTAAATCTAGACCATAAACTTCCCGAGCACACTTGACTAGTCCTGCCCACAAATTATGGGGGGGGCCCCAGAACCCACTCCCATCCTACACCAGCCCCCAGAGTCCTACGCCAGCCCCCAGAGTCCCCTCCCATCCTACGCCAGCCCCCAGAGTCCCCTCCCATCCTACGCCAGCCCCCAGAGTCCCCTGTGTGTGTGCATGTCATATGTACATGTGCATACACTTCAAAGTGCATGCCACAAACTCAGTATGAAGCCTGAGCAATAGCTAGCGATTAATCTGAACTGTAACAGAATTATGTGAGTGGATATATAAAAAGAGCAATCGACATTATTATTATGCAGAATTCATTTTTTTCCTGAAAAATTATCTCCAGCTCATTAGCTATGAAGACCACTTTTTTTTATCGGAGCAGTAGATCAATGAAGCTCGAAGGTAAGCCAATTCATGGATAAATAACTCCTATGACTGAATAGTTCTTTATAGCTATAAATACTTTAGAGCACAAACACTTCACCTACGTAATACTACTATACATAAAGAAATTTACAAAAGAGAATTAGAAGGGAGAGAGCAAGACTATGGGCTATCTTTTATGCATGATAGACAGCTATAATTATTGTTACTTACCACAGGTGACTCTGCACTGACACAAGAGAGAGGACCAAACCAAATTTCAACAATAGCAAGTTCATCTCCTTGAACTAAACTCTAGCTAACTTCTGGGAGATGGGGGACTAACTGGAAATCATGAGTTACATACAGGTGGGTGTGGTCACTCTTTTTGTAGTCCACATTTAATGTAAACGACCTGGATGTAAGGAACCTAGGTTAATGTATACGTAGTGAACAATCCCACATGAGCACATGTACTCCCTGTATCAGTACCCAATTGCCTCCTTTTACCAAGCTAGACTAGTCATGGCTATATTAAATGAAACAGCTAAGCTGCTATGACAAAACGGGGGGGGGGGGGGGGGAGAGGGGGGGCTATAACTTAATAATCATACCTACGTAGCAACAGTAATACCACCAGTAAAGTAAGGGGACTCCTACTGTGTTTACTGCATGATGCGCTTCCTCAGTTACCTCAATGCTTGATACACCTCACGTATCTGTACCTATCTATCTCATGTATGCACCTAGCCTCGTCCCCAGGCCTTCCGCTCCCCCTCCCCTATTATAATGTGGGAGGAAAAAAAGTTAATTAAGAGATCACCTTAACTTTTTTTTTCCTCCCGCATTATAGCTAATAGGGGAGGGAGAGCGGAAGGCCTGGGAACGAGGCTAGTATGCACCCTCTGCCATAATGGCTATGAGACTAAAATTGTGTTACAGTTGCTAAATTGAGTTTTACACTCATGAAAATGTCAGTTAGGTTAGGGGTGTGGCATGCAATATATGGGTGTAGTTAAGGGTGTGGCCACAACCCCCCCCCCCCCCCCCCCCCCCCCCCC
>LWTN01000166.1 GCA_002101225.1 Cycloclasticus sp. symbiont of Poecilosclerida sp. M
ATGCAGCGGCTGTTCGTGCTGTTGCTCCTGCAACAAATAACTCTAATAACCTTGATTGTTTATACCAACTTAATTTACTCTTTCTCACCTTGCTATCCTAGATTAATTTAGTTATCTAGGACAGCCCCATTATTTTTATTGGCGCTATTCTAACACGGCAAGTCTATCCAACAAGACTGCAAACATACTTATTCTTGAGAAAGGTCGAACGATTCGTGCAAAGATCTGACCGCTAGTTCTAAGTATTTCTCATCAACAACGACGGAAATTTTTATCTCGGATGTCGAAATCATACGAATATTAATTCCTTCTTTCGCTAACACTGCGAACATTTGACTCGCTATCCCTGCGTGCGAACGCATACCTACGCCTACTAACGAAACTTTTACGATCTTATCGTCGCCCGACACTTTTTCTGCGCCGAGCTCTTTGCTAATCGCTTGCAAAAGCTTCATGGTCGTATCGTAATCATTGCGGTGCACTGTAAAGGTAAAGTCTGTCGTTTGGTCTTCGGCGACGTTTTGCACAATCATGTCAATTTCGATATTCGCATCTGATATGGGCTGAATAATTTTAGAGGCTACACCTGGCATATCAGGTACGCCTTCCATCGTTACTTTCGCTTCATCTCTGTTAAAAGCAATGCCTGAAATTACTGCTTTTTCCATGTCTTCATCCTCATAAGTAATTAGCGTGCCGCTACCTTCTTGGAAGGTTGATAGCACGCGTAATGGTACATTATATTTGCCTGCAAATTCGACTGAGCGAATTTGTAAAATCTTTGAACCTAGGCTTGCCATCTCTAACATTTCTTCAAACGTTATTCTGTCTAAGCGTCTAGCTTTTGGTTCTACCCTAGGGTCGGTTGTATAAACACCATCAACATCGGTATAAATTCGACACTCATCTGCTTTTAGAGTTGCTGCTAAGGCGACAGCGGTCGTATCTGAACCACCGCGCCCTAACGTGGTTATGGCGCCATCAACGGTGATACCTTGAAAACCGGCAACCACTACAATTTTCCCATCAGCCAAGTCTGTTTGGATTTTATCCGTCTGTATATCTTCAATCCTGGCCTTTGTGTGCGAATCATCGGTGATAATCTTCACCTGACTTCCGGTATAAGAAGCGGCGCTTTGCCCTAGTTCTTGCAGCGCCATGCAAAGCAAGCTAATAGTGACTTGCTCTCCTGTAGACAACAATACATCCATTTGTTTTGCTGATGGCTTGTTTTGCATTTGTTTTGCAAGGTCCGCCATTCGGTTAGTCTCACCACTCATAGCTGAGACAACGACAACTAAGTCATGGCCAGTTTTAGCTTTTTCATCGGCAAGCTTTTGCGCAACATTTTGTATTTTGTCTACCGTACCGACCGAGGTGCCGCCATATTTATGAACGTGTAATGTCATAGCTTTTGTTTATTCTGAAATAACTAACATACGTTAACTTAGCCTAACTTAACTGGGCTCTCACCCACTCAGGCACGGATTTCAATGCGCTTTCTAAAGCCCCTGGGTTATCACCACCCGCTTGCGCCATATCAGGCCGGCCACCGCCTTTCCCCCCGACTTGCTGCGCGACAGAGTTGACTAAATCCCCTGCCTTTATTCGGCCTGTTTGCTCTTTTGAAACACCTGCAATCAACACCACTTTATCACCTTGAATAGAACTTAATACCACAGCTGCATTGCCCAATTTATTTTTTAATTGATCCGCCATTTCGCGTAGCGTTTTACTATCTCCACCATCAATGTGTGCGGCTAATACATTGATGCCATCAATCTCAACCGCCTGACTAAGTAAATCATTTCCCGCCGATTTAGCCATTTGTGTCTTCAACTGTTCAAGTTCACGCTCTAGGGTTTTATTTTTATCCTGCAGTTGGGCAACTTTTTCTAATGCTGACTCGCTATTACTCTTAACAAGTTTAGCGATGGACTGTAGTGTCTGTTCGTTGTTTTCGACCCAGGCTAATGCTCCCTCGCCCGCTACCGCTTCAATACGACGCACACCTGAGGCAATACCCGTTTCAGATAAGACCTTAATAAAACCAATGTCCCCGGCGCGTTGCACATGCGTCCCACCACAAAGCTCGGTTGAGAAATCACCCATTTTAAGGACACGTACTTTGTCACCGTATTTTTCACCAAACAGCGCCATCGCACCTTCTTTTATAGCTTTTTCGGAATCTGTTACCTTCGTTTCAACAGCCGCATTCATACGTACTTGTTGATTAACAAGGTCTTCTATTTGCTGCAGTTGCTCAGCAGTGACAGGCTCAAAATGACTAAAATCAAAACGCAGCCGTTGCGCGTCAACCAACGAGCCTTTTTGCGTTACGTGCTCACCAAGTACAGCCCGAAGCGCTGCGTGCAGTAAGTGTGTTGCTGAATGATTAACGGCTATGGCGCTTCGAGATTGCTGGTCCACTGCAAAATCAACTTTATCGCCCAGCTCCAATGTTCCATGCAATACGCGCCCTATATGCAAGAACGTATCACCTTGTTTCTGCACATCATCTACTTCAAACGTTGCAGACGCACTTGATATCAAGCCTTTATCCGCTGATTGCCCACCTGATTCAGCATAAAATGGCGTCGATTCAGTGACCACAATTGCGCTATCGCCATGAGCCACTTGTTTAACAGCTTCTGCATCCTTGATTAAGACTTTAATTGCATCGCTACCGTCGAGCACGTCATAGCCCGTAAAGGCTGTTTTTAAATCTAATTTTGGCAACTCTGTTACATCAGCTGAAAATTGATTAGAAGAACGTGCACGTTCGCGCTGTTCTTGCATCGCTTTTTCAAAATCCACCAAATCGACGCTCAAGTCATTCTCGCGCGCATAATCGGCGGTTAGATCAATTGGAAAGCCGTACGTGTCATAGAGCTTAAACGCCGTCTCACCCGGAATAATCTTTGTTTTTAAACCTTGAACGCACTCGTTCAAAAGCTTCATACCTTGCTCTAACGTCTCTGCAAATCGTTGCTCCTCTTTTAACAACACATCGCTAATCATTTGGGCTTTATCAACTAACTCGGGATAAGCACCGCCCATTTCATCGGCTAAGGGCTTAACGAGCTTATGAAAAAAGGCTTGTTTGGTGTTTAATTTATAACCGTGGCGTATCGCACGACGAATAATGCGGCGTAACACATAGCCTCTCCCTTCATTTGAAGGGATGACACCGTCAGAGATAAGAAAGACACATGAGCGAATATGATCAGCCAAGACGCGCAATGACGTATGATCTAACTGCTTACACTCTGTCAACTTTGACGCGGCCTTAATAAGCCCGACAAATAAGTCTATGTCGTAGTTGTTTTTAACGCCTTGCAGCACCGCCGCGAGACGCTCTAACCCTAAACCTGTATCAACCGATGGTTTAGGTAACGGTGACAATTCGCCTTGTTTGTTTCGGTCGTATTGCATAAAGACCAAATTCCAAATTTCAACGTAACGATCACCGTCTTCTTCCGGTGTGCCTGGCGGTCCACCGGCAACGCCTTCACCATGGTCATAAAAAATTTCAGAGCACGGTCCACAGGGGCCTGTATCACCCATTGACCAGAAGTTATCTTTTGCACCAATGCGAGATAAGCACGCGGGATTAACACCCATTTCGTTCAACCAAATATCGGCGGCCTCATCATCCTCATCAAACACCGTAATCCATAATTTTTCCGCAGGTATTTCGAGTTCTTCGACTAAGAAAGCCCAAGCGAATTGGATGGCATCACGCTTAAAATAATCACCGAAACTGAAGTTGCCTAGCATTTCAAAGAAGGTGTGGTGACGCGCGGTATAACCAACATTTTCTAAATCATTATGCTTTCCGCCTGCACGCACACAACGCTGGGACGATGTAGCGCGCCGGTAGGGACGCTTTTCCTCACCTTGGAAAACTTCTTTAAATGGCACCATACCCGCGTTGGTAAACAACAAGGTTGGGTCATTACTCGGCACAAGAGAACTTGACGGTACAATTTGGTGTCCGTGTTTCTCAAAGTATTTTAAAAAAGCCGAACGAATTTCAGCACTTGTCAATTTTTTCATCATTACGTCTAACTAGTATTTGAGAGACTATTAAATAATCTTTTTATCATCTCACTCGTATAACCTTTATGTTGAAAGAATCGCGTACGTTTGATGCGTTCTTTCATATCACTCGGCCCGAAAGCTCCATATTTCTTTTTATGTAGCTCATTCAATAAAACATTCCAGCTCGGCTCATCACTCATCTCGTGAAGACTAAATGTGTCAGCTTCAACGCCCCTTTCTTTTAATTCAACAGCGATACGTATAGGGCCAAACCCAGCATGTACCCGCGAACGGAAGTAGCTGTCTGCAAAACGCTTATCGCTTTGCCAATCATTTTCAACGAACTCATTTAATATGAGCTCTACGGCCTCTCTTTCGAAGCCTTTATTACTCAGTTTTTGAAATAACTCACGCTGACTGTGTTCACGCCGAGCCAACATCGCAAAACAACTTTCTTTTAATTTTGCCTTTTGTTTTTTAGCCTCGTCTTCGCTCAGCTTTCTTTACCCGTATCTACTTCAGCTTGCGCATCATCCTCAACAGCTTCCGATTTTTTTGGCATCATCGCTGCGCGTATGTTTTCAAGTAACTCGGTTGCTTTCTTAGGATTTTCCTTAAAAAAGGCTTTTGCATTATCCTTGCCTTGGCCGATTTTATCGCCTTCATAGCTATACCACGAACCTGCTTTTTCAACTAAATCAAGGCTCACACCCAAGTCAACCAACTCACCTTCACGCGATATACCCTCGCCATAAATAATTTCGAATAACGCTTGTTTGAAAGGCGGTGCAACTTTGTTTTTTACCACTTTAACCCGCGTTTCATTTCCTAAAATTTCATCGCCTTTCTTAATCGCGCCGATTCGACGAATATCAAGCCTGACCGTTGCATAAAATTTCAGCGCATTACCACCCGTCGTGGTTTCTGGATTGCCAAACACGACACCAATTTTCATTCTGATTTGGTTAATGAAGACCACCAACGTATTGGAGCGCTTAATATTACCCGTCAACTTTCTTAATGCCTGCGACATCAAACGAGCTTGTAAGCCCATATGGGAATCGCCCATATCACCTTCAATTTCAGCTCTTGGTGTTAGCGCGGCTACTGAGTCAATTACGACCATATCCACCGCGCCTGAACGCACCAACATATCAACAATCTCTAGCGCTTGCTCACCCGTATCTGGTTGTGAGACGAGTAACTCGTCCATATTCACGCCAATTTGTGCCGCGTAAATAGGGTCTAATGCGTGCTCTGCATCGACAAAAGCTGCTGTTCCGCCTGCTTTTTGACATTGAGCAATGGTTTCCAACGTGAGTGTCGTTTTGCCCGATGATTCTGGGCCATAGATTTCCACTACACGACCACGTGGCAAGCCACCAACTCCTAGAGCTACATCCAGCGCAATTGAACCCGTTGAGTACGTTTCGATACCCGGTATCGACGTTCCATCTCCCATGCGCATGACAGAACCCTTACCAAACTGCTTCTCAATTTGTAGTAATGCAGCGCTAAGTGCTTTTTTCTTGTTTTCGTCCATTTTTCGTCCCCTTTAAAGCTTCTGCGTCTTGCAAAAGTAGATTTAAGTCAGTAGAGGAGAATTATCACACAAACTAACAATTGCGCATAATGAAATAAGGTTCTATTGAGTCACTTCGACCAAGAGAATACGAAGCGCTTCTTCAACCGCTTGAAGCCGGATTTCATCTCGTGAGCCACTGAAGTTCTTTTGAATAGAGTATGCAGCCAATCCTTTCCGCTTAACACCAAAGAAAACCAACCCGACTAGTTTGCTTTTTGTGCCCCCCCCTGGCCCTGCTATACCTGTGATAGAAATTGAAAAGCTTGATTCAAAAGCTTGCATAACACCTTCGGCCATACCCTCTGCAACCAATGCGCTTACCGCCCCATTTTCTACTAGAGCTTTATCACTCACATTGAGTATATTTTGTTTCGCCTTATTGCTATAGCTAACAACACTCCCAGAAAACCATGCACTACTACCTGGTAAGTCAGTTAACGTCTTTGACAACCAACCACCCGTACACGACTCAGCCACAGACAAGGATTGCTTGCCATTAATCAATAGTTTGGCCAAAGACTGACTCAGTGTTAAAACGTCTTGATTCATTGTTTTACGGGTTCAATTTATGCGTAATTTTTCTCTATCCAATGTTTATAGCTACCATCCATTACAGCCCGCCACCACGGCTCATTATCGGTATACCATTGGATGGTTTTTTTAATACCTCTTGAATTCACATCATAAGTGCAACACTCGTTAGTTGGTCAAAAGGGTATATTAACCACTCTTTAATCCGACAAGAAAAAGGAGTGAAACATGAAAAAATATACCCAATTGACCTGCGAACAAAGAT
>LWTN01000167.1 GCA_002101225.1 Cycloclasticus sp. symbiont of Poecilosclerida sp. M
CTCGGCTAATGGTCGTGTGGCTGCGTCCCATATCCCTGCCAATTTGTCTCATTGACTCTCCTTTTTTAAGGCTAATTGCGATATAATGCCTCTCTTCAGAGGCTAGTTGTGCGTACATAATCCACTCTGTTTTTGCAAGAATCGGAGATTATATACCCGACCAGCCTCTGTTTTAACAAAAGAAGCTGATGGCTTTTTGTATTAGATATAAAATCTAACACAAAAAAACCATCTTGTTTTCAAATGTAAGTGGTGCACTTATTATGCGAATCTAGGGAATTATAAAAGGAAAGAATTATGAGAAAAAAGACAGGTCATTGCCTTTGTGGTTCCGTATCGTATGAGATTAATAGTCCGCCCGTTTTTTCGATTACTTGCCACTGTACAGACTGCCAAAAAGCGACAGGCAGTGCGTTCTCCATCAATATAGGTGTACCCGATGATGCCTTTAGCGTTTTTGGTAACACACTAACTAAATATGCCGATACGGGCGATAGCGGGAAAGAGCTGCGCCATTATTTTTGCAACCAGTGCGGCTCACCTGTTTTTAACGAAGCGGATGCAATGCCGGGTTTAAAAGTCGTGAAAGCAGGCACACTAGACGACCCCACTAGCTTCAAACCAGATACAAATATCTTTTGTAGCTCTCGAATGGAGTGGGTAACTAAAGCAGGTGAAACCGCCGATTTCGATAAAATGCCGACATAAAAACTCTGCCTCTATTCTGTTGAGATAGAACTGATAGGACGCTTCGCGCCACCTGATGTTGCGACCGTTTCATTAAAGATAAGCCAATAAAAAACGCCTACGCCGAGTAAAACGGCCATTACGCTGAGCACTGCCATTACAAAGGCAAATCGGCTGAAGCCATTTTGTTTAGCTTTCATTGACGGTCTCCACAAAACCTTTTAAAGCAGCGTAGTCAAACGGCCAACCTAAGTCGTTTTTTTGACCTTCTTTGGCAACGACTGGAATACGTGTGCCGTATTGTTCAACCAACGATTCCGGCTCGATAATATCAACCACTTCTATTTGATACTGCTCGGGTAAATCGGCCAATAATTGCCGTAGTGGGACTTTAGCATTTTCACACAAATGACAACCGTCGGTCGTATAGAAAACTAGTTCAATCAATTGTCATCGGGGTCGTAAGCAAGACTAGGCGCTAACCAGCGCTCAACGTACTCAGTCGTCTCGCCCTTACGCTGCGCATAGTCTTCCACTTGGTCCTTCTTAAGTTTGCCTACATTAAAATACTGCGCATCTGGGTGTGCAAAATACCAACCGCTTACTGCGGCTGTTGGGTACATGGCGAAACTTTCAGTCAGCTCAATCCCCACTTCCTCTGTCGCATTGAGCAAAGAAAATAACGTTGCCTTCTCCGTATGATCAGGACAGGCTGGATAACCTGGTGCTGGGCGAATACCTTTGTAGCCTTCTTTAATTAACGCGTCATTATCCAATGCTTCGTCGGCAGCATAACCCCAGTGTTCTTTACGAACTTGCTGGTGCAAACACTCAGCAAATGCTTCTGCTAAACGATCCGCTAAGGCTTTAATCATGATGGACTGATAATCGTCGTGCTCGGCTTCAAAGCGCTTTACGTGCTCTTCTATACCAATACCTGCAGTCACTGCAAACGCGCCGATATAGTCATTTACACCTAAATTCTCTGGCGCAACCATATCTGATAAACAGTAGTTTTTCCGCCCCGGCGGCTTAATGTTTTGCTGACGAAGCTGATGCAGCACCGCTGTTTCTTCAATACGCGACTCTTCGCTATAAACCACAACGTCATCCACGCGACTATTGGCTGGATAAAAGCCAAATACGGCCTTTGTGGTTAGCCACTTCTCATCGATGATTTGTTTCAACATCGCTTGCGCATCTTTAAATAAATCGCGCGCGTGTTCGCCAACAATCTCATCGTCGAGAATTTTCGGGTAGCTCCCAATCAATTCCCAGGCTTGGAAAAAGGGTGACCAATCAATAAATTTGGCAATCTCTTCCAATGGATAATTATCAAGAACCTTAGTGCCTAAAAATTTAGGTTTAGCGGGCGTAAATTGTTTCCAATCAATCTGCGTTGCATTGCTTCGTGCATCTTCAATATTGAGCTGACGCTTGGTTGATTGGCGGCCCTTATGGCGCTCACGCACCTCCGCATATTCTTCGCGGACTTTAAGCCGATAATCATCGCCTGCGCTCTTATCTAATAAATTAGTCAGCACACCCACTGATCTCGATGCATCGGTCACGTAGACGCTGGCACCTTGATAATTCGGTTCAATTTTGACCGCCGTATGTGCGCGTGACGTCGTTGCACCACCAATCATCAACGGCACATCAAAACCTTGGCGCTCCATTTCTTTTGCCATGTGCACCATTTCATCCAGTGAGGGCGTTATCAAGCCACTCAAGCCAATCACGTCCACATTATGTTCGCGTGCTTGTTTCAGAATCGTATCGGCTGGCATCATCACGCCTAAATCAATCACTTCAAAACCATTACATTGCAAAACGACGGCAACGATATTTTTACCGATGTCATGCACGTCACCTTTTACAGTGGCCATTAATATTTTGCCATTACTGGCGATAACATCACCTTTCTCTTCTTCCATATAGGGCATTAAATAGGCGACCGCTTTTTTCATGACACGGGCAGACTTAACCACCTGCGGTAAGAACATTTTCCCCTCACCAAACAAGTCACCCACCACGTTCATACCGTCCATTAACGGCCCTTCAATTACATGCAAGGGTCGGTCAACTTCTTGGCGAACGAGTTCGGTATCTTCTTCAATGAATTCAGTAATGCCTTTTACTAAGGCGTGCTCCAAGCGTTTTTTGACCTGCCATGAACGCCATTCCGTCGCTTCTTTAACGGCTTCTTCTGAATCGCTGTCGAGGTATTTAGCAGCCACGTTTAGTAAGTTTTCTGTCGCACTTTCACCTTTACTAGGCGTGCGATTTAAAATCACATCTTCTACCGCTGTACGCAGTTCTTCTGGAATATCGTCATACACGGCCAACTGACCTGCGTTAACGATTCCCATGTCCATACCAGCTTTAATCGCGTGGTATAAAAACACCGCGTGGATTGCCTCACGCACGGTATTATTTCCGCGGAACGAGAACGACACATTCGATACGCCGCCGGACACCATCGCGTGTGGTAATGTTTGTTTGATAACGCGCGTCGCTTCAATAAAATCAACCGCGTAATTATTGTGCTCATCGATACCCGTTGCGACGGCAAAAATATTGGGGTCAAAGATAATATCTTCGGGCGGAAACCCAACTTTCTCGGTCAAGACCTTATAGGCACGTGTACAAATGTCTACCTTACGCTCGAAGGTATCGGCTTGCCCTGTTTCATCAAACGCCATCACGATTACTGCTGCGCCATAACGCATAATGGTTTTGGCTTGTGCGATAAAGTTTTCCTCGCCTTCTTTCAGACTGATGGAATTTACAATGCCTTTGCCTTGCACGCACTTTAAGCCCACTTCCAAAATATCCCATTTGGACGAATCAATCATAACCGGCACAACGGAAATATCAGGTTCTGCGGCGATTAGGCTCAAGAAACGAACCATCGCCGCTTTTGATTCCAACATCCCCTCATCCATGTTGATATCAATCACCTGTGCACCGCTTTCGACTTGTTGACGCGCCACGTCCAATGCGGTTTCATAATCTTGTTCTTTAATTAGACGTTTAAAGCGCGCAGAACCCGTTACATTGGTTCGCTCACCCACGTTGACGTATAACGAGTCTTTGCCAATATTCATCGGTTCTAGACCTGATAGACGACACTCGGTTTCTATCTCTGGAATTTTCCTCGGTGCGCAATCACGCACCGCTTCTTTCATCGTGGTGATAAATTCTGGCGTCGTACCACAGCAGCCGCCAATAATATTCAAGAATTCGCTTTGCGCCCATTCACGAATATGCGCCGCCATGTCTTCTGGCGTCTCATCATAACCGCCAAACTCATTCGGCAAACCCGCATTAGGATGCGATGAAATATGCGTGCCCGCAATGCGTGATAATTCGCCCACGTACTGACGAAGTTCCTCCGCTCCCAGCGCGCAGTTAAAGCCAATGCTGATTGGGTTGATATGGCGCAAGGAGTTCCAAAACGCTTCGGTTACTTGGCCTGACAATGTTCTGCCTGACGCATCGGTAATGGTGCCAGAAATCATCACTGGATAGGTCACGCCGTGCGTTTCGAAATACTCGGTAATTGCGAACAAAGCTGCCTTTGCGTTCAATGTATCGAAAATGGTTTCGACCATCAAAATATCCGCACCACCTTTTACCAAGCCATCAATCGATTCGGTATACGCTTGCGCGAGTTCATCAAAACTGATGTTTCTAAACGCTGGGTCATTCACATCAGGCGAAATACTCGCCGTGCGATTCGTTGGGCCTAAAACACCCGCTACAAAACACTGCCGGTCGGGCTCTTTAGCTTCAATATCATCGGCCGCTTGTCGTGCAATACGCGCAGATTCTTCGTTGATCTCATACGACAAATCTTCCATGTCGTAATCGGCCATCGCCACGCGGGTTGAATTAAATGTATTCGTCTCAATAATATCCGCACCCGCCTCTAAGTAGGCTAGGTGAATTGCACGAATCGTATCGGGCTGGGTTAACGAGAGCAGGTCATTATTGCCTTTTAAATCACTCGGCCAATCTGCAAAACGCGCGCCACGATAATCCACCTCATTAAAGTTATAAGACTGAATCATTGTTCCCATCGCACCATCCAGCAGCAAGATTCGCTCTTGCATTAACTCCTTCAGTTGCGGTGTTTTATCTATATGTGCCATAAAACCAATGAATTTACGCTTTAAAGCATGGCATTTTACTCTTTTAAGCATTAAACGGTACGCTGTTGTTCAGATTTAATTAAACTAGCTCCTACCCCACGAATACCTATTTTATTGATGAAACCAACACGCAAGCCAATCATTCTATGTTTTTCAGGCCACGACCCAAGTGGCGGCGCAGGCGTACAAGCGGATATTGAGGTATTAACGCATTTTAATTGTCACCCGTGTAGTGTCATGACCTGTTTAACCGTGCAAAACTCCAGCACAGTACATCGGCTAATCCCGCTAAGCGCAGATGACCTAATCGAACAGAGCAGCGTGTTATTTAACGACATGAGCATAAGCGTGATTAAAATTGGCTTAACCGGCTCGGCTGAATGCGTTAAAGCGATAGCCAAGGTACTCCAACAACACCCAAAGGTTCCCGTTATTTTTGACCCTGTTTTAGCCGGTGGCGACGGCACTGCATTGGCCGATAACGATTTAATAGCGTCTATTACGCAACGCCTACTTCCCCTCGTCACTGTGTTGACACCGAACACGCCAGAAGCGAGGGCTCTTACTGGACTTGATGAACAAAGCAGCGTCGAAGCGTTAGGAAATGCTCTTTTATCTCTAGGAGTGAACTACGTACTGATTACCGGCGGGCACGAAAAGGGCAGCACGATTAAAAATACGCTTTTCCATAAGCAACGACTTATAGAGCAAACTGAGTTTAAAAGAATAACGGGGGGATTCCACGGCACAGGCTGCACGCTGGTAACTGCGATTGCAGCTCATATCGCCTTGGGTGAACCGATACCATCCGCCATACAGCACGCCCAAAGCTATACCGAACAAGCCATAAGAAATGCCGAGCAAATCGGCCAGGGCCAACTTTTTCCTAAACGAACATGATGAGCAACAAACTTCCCAATCATGGATTATACGCAATAACACCGGATAACTTAGAGGCAGAAGAGCTCTATTTAAAAGTTGAACAAGCTTTAACTGGAGGCATCGCCATACTGCAATACCGAGATAAAACCAGCGCAGAAAAAGAAAAACTAAGTCGCGCCAAAGTGCTGCAAAAGCTGTGCTTACAAAACGCCGTACCACTCATTATTAATGACGACCCACACCTCGCACTAGCGTGTAAAGCGCAAGGCGTACACTTAGGTCAAAACGACGGTTCAATTGAAACTGCACGGGGGCTATTGGGCGAAAATGCCATTATCGGTGCCACCTGTCACCACGATGTATCGTTAGCACTCAACGCGCAACAGCAAGGTGCAGACTACGTAGCATTTGGGCGGTTTTTTCGGTCCTCTACCAAACCGGGTAAACCGCTAGCCACGCCCGCCATACTAGCCAACGCTAGAAAAAGCATTCGAATTCCCATTGTCGCGATTGGGGGTATAACACTTGATAACGCCCAGCCCATCATCAATGCGGGTGCTGGTTTTATTGCCGTGGTTGAAGGTGTTTTTTCAAGCAAAAATTACCTAGAAACTTGCAAGAAATTTTCCGCACTCTTCTAGTTTTTAACATTCTTACACGTGGAAATTTAAAACATGAAAACTAAAATCGTAAATGCAAATAGAAAAACCATAGAAGATAGTTTTTTAGACATGGCAGACGCATTATTTAACAAGTATGAATTATGCGTCAACAATATCAAATATCGTTTTAATAGAATTCTAGGGTCATGACAAGTTAAGCATGAGTATTATCATGCTAAGGTTTTGTTATGACTATAAAAAACAAGTATGCGCACCGTTCCCGCCTTTCCGAAAAGAAATTTAGAGAACTTATTCGGTACTTTTCTAT
>LWTN01000168.1 GCA_002101225.1 Cycloclasticus sp. symbiont of Poecilosclerida sp. M
GACTGTACTCTCATCTAAGAGGTGTGGATGGGCATGAGAGGTAAGTGTGCTGGTAGACATGGCTTACACAGGCATACCAGTTTGTTGCAGGTGGACCATCAAGGAGGGGGGGGGGGGGGAGAAAGACAAACACAAGCCCCGCCCAATGACATAATTAGTGCCCCCCCCCTGTGATCGATCTTGCATGGATGACAACATATCACCTGTGACCAGATATCCATAGCTGCATAGATAGCTTCAAAGGTGTTGGCAAACCATCAGATGCAGATTCCATGAAGACACATGTCAGCAAATCTCTCTCAACAGCGTCTTCTAACGAATCAAGTGTACTCAGTGATATTCTGAAATATCCAGAAGCCAAAGTATCATCAAAAGCAAAGAGGAAGCCAGCAGTGAATAGTGGTGCTGTATGCTTGAGTGATTCACCTGTTGTTCGATTGTTGAAGGATAAAGAAGAGGAAAAGAAAGAAGCAATGGAAGAGAAAGCAAGGAAGAAAGAAGAACGTGAAAGGAAGAAAGAAGAACGTGAGAGGAACAAGGTATTAAAAGAGAAGGAAAAAGAGAAAAAAAAGGAGGAACGTGACAGGAAGAGATTATTGAGAGAGCAAGAGAAAACAGAAACTAAGAGAGCCATTGGAAAGCCTATGGAATAAGCTATCTTCTGAGAGTAAAATCAAGTTTATGGAGTATAGCATGACGAAGATATAAAACAATGAAAATGTCCCTGGGACCCAGCCCTAAATTTAGCCAACAAATAACTGACGTTTTGGTGTTGTCAGTATGTTCAGGTCAGTTGACAAGTGATGGTGGCTATGTTAGCTAGTACCGCAATAACTTATAACATGCAAGCTTGCATCATAACATACTGTAAACAATGGTGGAAGTGAGGAAATGAAGTTGAAATAGAGTAGGAAAAGTCATCACAGAAATGTCCCCATGGTAATTCAACTTCATTTTCCATAGCTGAATGCCATATGCCTAGAACCCACAAGCACCTGTACCAGTGAAGTTAGGCAGTAGGAACATGCTGTGACTCCTTGTCAGCCTTTAACCAGACAACATTTCTGATCAGTCAACTACGAGTTCAACCGGTCGAAAGCTTATGCATGTGATCGAAAGTAAGCGCAACCCACGAAATGGATAGAGAGATTGGTCTTTCTTGTTCAGTGAAATGAGACCAATCGATCCCGGAGGTGTGTTGCTAGCTATAAAGGAAGCATGTTAAAAAATTGTTGAAAGAAAGGTACACTGTGAAAAATGACATGCCTGTACATACGTACAATGTCTGCAATGCTTGTGGTCTATGACTAGGCCTAGGAATAACACGGAGGTCAGGGTCCGCCAGCATTCAGATCCAATAGCTTTGGTGAAGCAAATTGGAATGTGCACAGTGGAGCCAGGTCCGCATGTCTGCTTTGTCCATGTTTGTGGACAAAGATGGTCGCTCCATCGTATCTTCCTCATTGCTGCATGTGTATGCAAAATATCTTCCATTTGACATACTGCTGTATATTGCTCTGAATTTGGATACATCGTGTGCTGTAGTACAATTGTACGTAGAGTTTGTACAATCTCTCTTCTAGCAATTATACCACTCCCTTTAGAAATTGTCCAGGGGGTGGGGCAATGCTTTTTCTCTTATCACTGAAATGTAAGCTAAAGCTAAATGTAAATGACACTTACCTAGTGTCAGTGGTGGTTCCAGTTATCACATTGATTCAGCTAAATTACCAACTCTAAGCCTGTAAACTATTAGCACCCTCACTCAGTCAGAAAGCCATGACTTATAAAGCTTGTAGATGCCATTGCACCCCATATGATGTTCAAAGAGTTGTATATACCACCCCTCCCATGTCTACAGTATGGTCCTCCCATCGAGTGTGACACGCTCTCCAGCTGGTCTGCCATGGTCGCATCCTCCGAAGTCACCTGTAGTGTCCTACATAGCCACAGTGCCTGTCTGTATCCTGTGTTGCCCTCCCCACCCATGCATTCAAGTCATACAACAATGTTAGATGGACTGATGTTCAGCTGTGACATGCTGAGCTGGATCCATCTGAAGCCGAAGTACCTAGAACTTGCACAGAGTCATGTTCCCTGTAGTTGGAAGCTTCAAGAGAGAACTAGATGTGTTAAAAAAGAACAAAATTTGAAATTGCAAATATGAATTTCAAATGTAAACCACCATACTTAGTTGCTGGGTAACCAAATTGACCACAATGTGTTTATCAACTCCAGGGCTACCTAATATATATAGGTTGCTAGGGGCATTACCCTATGATGGCCTCAGGAAAGGCAAAATGTAGAGCAGGGTCTAGGAAAAAAAATTTCCCAAAAATCAATTGACAGGGAATTACACAAAGGCTAACTCAGTGGCGGATCTAGGATTTGGAAAAGGGGGTTTCAAATGTGCGTGCTGGAAAATTTGAGAAAACAACACACACTTAATAAACCACACCCCTTTACCATCCTTTTTTAATAGCCAAAACAGCTACTGTCTTGGCTAAACTTTTAGCCTGTCTACTAGAGGGGTGGTTTTGTTACCTTGTTGTCTCTTTCGTTGTGAAAAATAGCACTGATTGACCAGCTCCAGCTCTCTTTATTGGCAAAGGTTCAAAACGCGTTTTCCCAAAAAGCGCACACGATGCGTTGTGTAAGAATTAATTAGTTTGGGCGTGGCAGTGTTCTAGCTTGACGTTCTGTGCTGTACTTGAAATTCGACAGGGCCAAGGGGGTTTCATTCGATGACGTGAGATCCGTCACTGTAACTACATGGCATATGCAATGTATGTCTAAAACTTTCGGTGGCCCTCCACAGATTTTGGCTATGACACCATTCCTCACACCTTTCATAACATTGCATGTGTCAGAAGCAAATGCTATAACGTTAGAAAAGTTCGGCCATAAGTGAGAAAAGGGACATAATATTATTACGTGCATTATTGTTTTTTCAATACACACGTTTTTAGTCTTGGCTTAAAAAGAAAATTTTTTTGCCTTTTTTTTTTTGGCCTCGTAGGTATCTACAACTCTTGGGCTATCTGCAGGCCAAATTTGAGTGGGTGGAAGCCTTTTAAAGCGGGCAATCGCCAGGTTTAAAGACAAGGACCACTCCGTGCCCTGATTTGTTAATTCAATTGCGGAGGGCGTGAACGATGTAATTTACAAAGCGCGGTCAATAATGGCGGGAAGGTTGCTTAGCAACGGATTATTCACACTGCAAATACTGTGCTATATCAGCTAGCTACAGGCTTGGAAGGGCAAGGAAGGAGCTCCCTGATGTACACCTTTCATCACAGATCTTGACACAGTGGGCCATGGCCTGGAGAATAACAGGAATACCATGATTCCAAGGGTCCTAAACAAAACAAAATGAACCATCTAAGTACAGCATGATGTGACAGAGCTAGTACAAGCTCAACAACACACTATTTATCTAAATTTGACTTGGGCTGGGTGTATGGGACTGTTTACTAAGTATAAAGAGGCTCTGGGGTTTTAGAGTAAGTATACATGCTGGGCTAGCATAGTAACACACTAAGTCAAAGTAGTTCACTCTAGGTCCACTGCTTTTGGCAGCTAAGCTAGCTAACAGCCATGCTATTGCTTTTTAGCAAACAGGCTACCACTGGCATGACTGTTCCAAGAGCACCATTTACCAATCCCACCTCAACCCAAATGTTGGCACACAGCATAACTCGTGCTCCACGAGCAAGGAAGACGACAGGCTCCAGTCCACCTACATCATCATGAGTGGCCTTGGATACATCTGGACTGGTGTGTACAGCCTGAATCATGGCCACAGGCTGACCATTGGAACGGAGCTTGATGGCATTGAACTCTGCAACGGCTTCTAATGTGGGATAGAGGCACAGGGCTCCATCAAATGGCGAAAGGTCGAGGGGACTCGCTCTTGGTCCATTGAGTTATAGAGACTGTTTCAGATAATAGTTAACGAAGAAAAACTGCAAGCTAAAGGTTGAAGTAGGCTGTGTTAGCTGGCTAGCTAAAAACAAGGTAGCTTGCAAAAGTACAAGCTATCTGTATAAGCTTAGTAGACCATTGGTATCCAAGAAACCAGCTAGCAAGCTTGATACAAGCTAGTAAGCTAATAACTTGTCTTTGCAGGTTGCACAGGGGGTGTAAAAGGTAGGCACTGGGTTTTGTACAGAAGACAAAGTCAGGGTGTGAGTCAGTTGTGCTCAAAATTTTTTTAGCTGCAGTGTTAGTAAAAGGATGATAGCCAGCACTGTAGCGAAAAAGTGACACTGCTTCGCTGGCCCCCCGTACCTCCCTGCTCACACCCAGACAGACAAATACAACACAAAAACTAACAAAACAAACAAAACTAAAAAGTAACAGCACGATTGGTGTATGCACATGTCATGTAGAGTGAGGAAAGGTCACCCTTTGGCTTGCCAGAATAAGAAATCAGCAGCACAGGATTTTTACAGAGATGGTGGCAATTTTCGCCCCAGAGCAGAGGTGCTCATTAATATGACAAGCGAGAGAGTGATAGATGGCGGTGGAGTGAGGTAACAGTTTATGAGTTACGTGCAAGAAGTTCCTGTTTTCTGCAGATCACATACATAATCTTGAACTGGATTCATATGCTCGTTTAGCATGATACTGGTGGTAATTCTTAACCCTGGAATGAAAGCTTCTAGGAAATATTTCCTAATATCTTCGTTGTTCAATACGAATCAAATAGGACATCCATCAATGTGACGTGACGTCTTTAGAAGATAGCGGCATCCGCATTTGGTCGACCGACTACCATAGATACAAAGTAGATATGTTGGTGACTGACAATGCATGTACACTAGTGGAGGCCAGCACGTCATTTGCCGACGCTCTGCTGATAACAAAATCCCTCGGGTTGGAGAGGAAAAAAACGAAAATGGAGAAGAAGAAAGAAAAGAGAGAGGTAGAGAAGGCTATTACCAAGAAAGTGAATGAACACTTCGCAGAAAAAGCTGCCATACCATTGCTTGTTGAAGGGGAATCCAAGAGGAAGTACCATAGAAAAAGGCTGGCACAATCCTTCTGTTCTCCTGGGGATGAACAACCTGCACAAAAACGGAAGAAGACCCACTCTCCCAACTTTGAGCATGTTACTTGGGACACGTCTCAGCTAGAAGTAACCCTACATAACTGGGCTATGGGCACTCTCATTAACTGGACCAACGTTGCAAGGGAAAGGGGTTTTCAAGTCCGTTGCAAGAGGCATATTTTTTTACTGTGCACATGCGCAAGTTTTGGCGGTTGTTTTCGAAATTTTTTATGTAGGCGTGGTCTATCTAGTCTTCGATATAGGCCTATAGGAATCTGGATGCCTCAACCGTACTCAACAGACCTGAGGTGGAGAATTGTGTGACTCTCACTGACTACCAACCATACTGCTGTAACAATTTCACAGCTGTTTAATGTTTTTCAGAGTACTGTTTGGCGCTATACCTCATTGTTTCAGCAAACTGGTGATATACAGGTGAGACAGAGAAGGAATGGACCCAAATGTTTGATGAGTGAGTATGAACAAATTGTACTACTCAGACTAATACTAGAAAACCCTGGAATATATTTACATGAGCCGAATTTCTTCGCAAGTTTGGAGTTTCAGTTAGTGTACCTACCATATGTAGGACACTAAGATCAATGGGATGCACTCAACAGTCAATGGAACGAGTAGCATTGCAGAGATCTATGGAATCCATGATGTGCTGATCACAGAAGGAACAATGAACTGAACGATTTGCTAAGTTTGTGAAGGAAGTTTTATTACCACACCTAATGCCTTCAATTGCATAAATCCATGGTCTGTGATCATCATGGATAATGCCAGTATCCACCACGTAGAGGAAGTAATTAATCTAATTGAAGTACATGCTGGTGCAAAGATTCTATTTATACCTCCATATTCCCCAGATTTAAACCCAGCTGAAGGGATATTCAGTCAAATAAAAAACATTATCAGAGAGTGCGGTAGCACTCTATGTAGGGTTAACACCTCAAAAAAATGGCCGCCCCATAGACTAATACAAACTAAACCTCACTATATCTCTGTTGTTCTTTCTGCAGGCCCTACTATACTGCTAACCTGCAATCAGTAACAGAGGACAGGAACACTTCTCCACAGAAACTCCCGTGAAGATCGCAAGTCACGTCACCCGCCCACCAGTCATTATCCTGCAATGCAGTTGTAAGCCAGTATAGGTCTGCAGTCTAGGAGCAGGAACGATCCATCCAGCCCATGGAGATCCTTGGCCAGTTCGTGCGGGTGGATCAATTGGACCTCTTTGCTAAGCTGCCTTTTTAGCAGCCGCTGCTGATCGCTATTTCCTCGACAAGCCATCCTCGTCCCATCAGGGTGTGGTATCAGCTCCTAGATCCTATATAGTTTATATGGTACCAGAGGGGTTAATGCTAAGTACTAAAGGGGTTAATATTAATGAGATGCAGTGGGCGGGTTCTATTATAATACCTGTGCTGGAAAAAGATCCTGAACCGGGTGAATTTCTAGCCAAACTGGGACAGTTGCCAACTATGCTGATGGACTCTATGCATCTTTAGGAAATAATCAATGTGAGCACGCAGGGTTAGTATTAATTATAGAGAGGGTAGAGTGATTTCCTTAGAAGTACCTTAGCAGTTTCCTTACATCAGGACAAGGTTTAAAATCCGCGAGAATCCTGCGGGACAGTCATGTTTCCCTGCCCCACCAGGTTAGAAATTCACTTATTACATGTCCTTTAAAATTAATGGG
>LWTN01000169.1 GCA_002101225.1 Cycloclasticus sp. symbiont of Poecilosclerida sp. M
ACACACACACACACACACACACACACACACACAACACAACACAATATCTCTGCGGCTACTATCACATGAAGGTCCTTGCACTATCACACACAGCATTGCACTTATAATAGCACGTGAGTCTGACCTTGCACTGATGTCACATTACCTTGAATCACATGGCATTCCACATTCACATGATAATTATAGAGAGGTCAAAGTGCTATAGCTATACTTGCGAGTGTCATTTTTCTATTACTTTGAGAATACGAGTGCTATATAGTAGCTATATGGGACCATGTGAGTAGTAGATCGCCCTGATGGCTTATTTGGTCATAATACACAATCATGGTTGTGCACTGCTATCCTGTGCATGTTTATACAAGTTATCACTTAGGCTGGCATTGGGGAACTTACAGCCCGGCGTCTGGCGTTTTTCCGGGGCGCGACTGAGGAGAGCTTCATTCACGGCCATGGATGGCTTGTATATAGAGCAGTTTCACTGACAGGATAGGTGTTGGCCATAGAGTGCTTGCTACAGCTCTGCATGCTTAACTGTATACACTGTATACAATATGTATCCTATCACATCCATGCATGCACACATGCAATGTCATATTAGCTATGTCAGTTGTGCACTGATATCACATTGCACTGATGTCATGTGCACATGGCCAGTCAATCATGCACTACAGCTTATCACATCCAACGATGCAGGATATAATATAGCTACAGCTGTCTGGGATGATTCAGCAGACAACATTTCCATTGTATATAATAACTAAATGAGAAGTTATGCATTCCCTGATAAAATATATACTGCTGTGGAATAATTATCATAGCTACATGCATGCATGAAGTCTCAAGACGACTAGCTACTTTCATGAAATTTTCAAGCAAGCAAACTTTGTGGTGTATGAAGAATTAATCAAAGGTCTGTTGAGATGAATCTTGCTATGTACGTAGCTAGAAATTGATTATAAAACTGGCCCCTAGCAACTTGATTGTAATACTGGCCCCTAGCAACTTGATTATAATACTGGCCCCTACAACTTGATTATAATACTGGCCCCTACGTTTTGATTATAATACTGGCCCCTACAACTTGATTATAATACTGGCCCCTACAACTTGATTATAATACTGGCCCCTAGCAACTTGATTGTAATACTGGCCCCTAGCAATTAGTTGGCTAAGTGCCATGCCACTGCATGCAATGAAATGAGTGGTGTGGTCACCTAGCTGCTCAATTTTCTAGTTCAGTCCCTTCACTGGGTAAACTAATTATAGCTAATTAAGCAAGTTTTTTGACATTATGCCTGTTTATAGCTACATTTTTTGTCATTCAAGCAGAATTTATGTTTGATATGATTGTACATACACTCAATATACGTAACTGAACTGTGTAATCACAGTAATGAAACCACAATGTTTAGTGTGGGGTGATAGTTATTATTCTCTCAAGCTATGACGATAATTATTACTCAGGTACAGCACAGTCATGCATTCTTGCACTTTAACTATAACATGGAAGAGTTGTACGTGTAATTGTGATTTATTTTGTCCACTCTAAAGTGTCCACTAGCTAGCTAATATAGCTAGACCACTGCATACGTATAATTATCTGCAACTAGCTATAGCTATAATAGTGTTTTTGTAGGCTATGCAGCTGGTGTTTATAGAATTGCTGGCTCTAGAATGTCTGTTTAGTGTTTTGTAAAGGACAATTGATGTAAGTTATGTAGTTATGCTCTGTATGCTCTGTATGTGTACATAATTATAGTTGACCTTTGAACTCCTCAGAAAAAACCTGCCTTTGCAGAAGAAGTACGTAGCTGCTTAGCTTAGCTATGCTGTCAGGTACGTATCTCAAAAGTTGTGAAATGACACATTAAGCCCCAGTAGCTTTTTTTATCGCTGTTAGCTATGAGAGTATTTTTCGAAATAAAGGTGCTTTTGTTAAATTCATTATAACAATATATACCCGACAGACACTCCTGATCACTTTACCCCGCTTCGCGCATGCACGGCGCGGGGTAATTAATTAATAGTAGCTATACCCATACAATAGGATTTAGTCAAAGCTGTAGCTATTATTGTTAATTGTCTTTGAAACTGTACAGCTAAAGTAAAATAGAGACATCTGGCCCAAAGGTGGTAGCTACCAGCCGTATTGCTATGGCAGTGTTAGTACATAGCTAGCTAGCTATACTTTTTGTGATCAATACAGAAATGGAGGAGACTTCAACAGTTCAGTACTATACTTATGGAGATGAAAATAATATCACAACTGAAAGTATCAACATACCAAGGTTTATAATAACTGGACATGTTAATGCTGCTTTTGTGACAATGTTTTTCGTGATTGGTCTTCCATGGAATACCCTGGTGATAGCAATAATACTCAAGAGGAAGCTCTTCACTCGACCTTCTGTGATGCTGATGTTCAATCTGGCCATAGTCAACTTCTTTTTGTGCATGTTAGTTATGCCATTCTCGATTGCCTTTGGTATAATTACTGAGAAACTCATAAAAGAACACAAAATTGCTCATAAGATATGCCAAGGTGGTGGCATCTTTGTTATTCTGTTGCTTTTGATGTCCACTATCACCATAGCAATGATGGCTGTGGACAGAGTGATATACCTCAAGAAGCCTTTAACTTACAGTCACATTGTAACAGCGTGGAGAATGTTCTTTGCCATTGTGTCAGCATGGCTTCTCGGTTTTGCTCTATCTCTTCCACCATTGCTTGGGTTTGGAGAAGTTTCCTTCGACAGAGACACAGTTGCTTGCGGCCCTCTCTTTAAAGATTACTATTTCGTAGTAATCATAATACCTGTGGCCTTAGCCACTTTGGTACAGCTCTCCACGTGCCTGTGCATCATCTACATCGCCAGGAAGCATATATCCAAGAAACTACGTCGTGCACTTGTAAGAATGTATTTTTTCCCCGCAAGAAGTCCAGCTCAACAATCCCATCAAAGACAAGCTTTAAGGGAGTACAATAAGAGCCAGTTACAACTTGTGAAAGTCTTTGGAGTTATCTTCATTACCAGCCTGCTGACGATATTTCCAACCACAGTTGTTGTGATCCTAGGGGCGATTTCTAGTTCCATCATTCCACAGTCTTTTTTTCCGATAGCGTACATCACAATTTTATCCAAATCCGTCATCCACCCAATAATCGAATCATACATGACTCGTGAGATATATGAAGTCACGTTTTTACCTTGTATGAGAAGGTGTCATTGCAGTGGATCTACCCGAGCCAACGCAAGAATTAGTGCCACCAACCCAGTTTTTTCCAAGTCAAGTGACCTGCCTGAGGCAGAAGGTACAGCAATCCCTAATACTGGTAGCACTCAAGAGCATACAGATCATGAGACAAAGTTCTAGCATTAAAATATTCATACAGTTAACAAAGTAGCTAATTATTGTCTATGTCTTTGTGATAGTATCTGAGAAAAGGTATGCATACATTTTAGGTGCAAAAATGAAAATTGAGTTATTGATACCACGTTGTAGCAAATTTATTGGGCTATGGAATGATACTAGAATCATATCCCAGTTGCTTATCTTTGCTTATTATTATACTTTTTTTCTCATGACAAGACTTTATTAGCCATGTTGGAACAGACTTGAGCTTGTGGCACAACAGACTAAATACTGACCATGCATTAGCATCTTCCTTGTGGTTACTGCATGCAGGGGGGCACATGTCCTGGTGTGGAAGGAGGTGTGGTCACTGCATGCAGAGGGGCACGTGTTCTGGTGTGGAAGGAGGTGTGGCCATGCAGGGGGGCACGTGTCCTGGTGTGGAAGGAGGTGTGGTCACTGCATGCAGGGGGGCGCGTGTCCTGGTGTGGAAGGAGGTGTGGTCACTGCATACAGGTGGCTGTGCAATGAGCATGTGGTTACTGCACACGGAAGGTCACAACTTCACACATCAACATGCATCACATAATGTGACATACATTTTTCTTAGCTGTATAATAATACCTATGGTAAGTATAGGCCTCTCTTCATTCTGCTTTTTCCTATAGTCTCACTAAAATTAATGTCCTTGTGTGTGCATACTATAGTTTCTAGTGTGTGGAGAGAAGAACAAAGATTAGTCCCAGACTCATGGGAGGAAGTTAGATCTAGTTCACACAACCACAATGTCACACAATGTGCCAAATATGGAGTTCTAGATTCCATGATAACGTTTGAATCTGTCAAGTGAAGTTTCAAGTCATACTAACTACTAGCTAGACACTATGGCTGAAGAAGCCCTTAAGATAATAGAAGAACAGCTCAAGTGTTCTGTATGTCTGGACATCTACACAGACCCCAAACTGCTTCAGTGCTTCCATGTCTTCTGTCGTAAATGCCTGGTGCCACTGGGAGTCAGAGACCAGCAGGGCCAACTCTCCCTCACTTGCCCAACCTGTCGTAAAGTCACACCCAGAACAGTGGCAGGCCTCCAGTCAGCATTCCTCATCAACAATCTCCTAGAGGCTCACAAGAAACTTTTGAATCCACTGGGGAAGGGTAACACCACTCCTCCAACAAGTGCAAGTGCAGTGCAGCGCTGTTCCGAGCATGCCGGGGAAGATTTGAACTTCTACTGCCAGACATGCCAAAAGCTGATCTGCATGGAGTGTGCTCATAGCATGTGTGGCAACCATGAGTTTGGATTTTTTCAGGATGCCTTTGAGAAGTACACTGAAGAGATGATGTTATCGCTGACTCCAATGGAGAACCAAGAGGACGTTGTTACGAAAGCTTTGCGGGAGTTAAAGACCCATCATGAAGAGATATCCGACCAGCGAGAAACTATCGAAAAAAACATACACATCGCCTTCAGAAGTGTCCGGGAGGCCCTCACTGTAAGGGAGACTGAGCTCATTGGCCAGCTCAATCATATGACTCAGATAAAGCTTAAGGGCCTTGCAGGCCAGATTGACCGGATAGAGACCACCCTGGCCCAACTAAAAAGCTGTCTCGACTTTGTGAGGGAGAGCCTTAAGCAGGGCAACGAGAGAGATGTACTGATGATGAAGGCTAACACGGTACAGCAAGTAAAGGAACTGACCACTTCATTCCAACAAGACATGCTCAAGCCCAACACAGAGGCCGACATGGTGTTTTTGTCTATAGCTGACTTGACTGTGATGTGCCAGAACTATGGAGAAGTTGTACAAGAACTAGACTTGCCAGATCCCTCGAAGTGCCACCTCACAAGCAATGGCCTAGAGTTAACAGCAGAGGCAGGAGTGGCATCTACAGCTACTCTACAGGCTATTAACTACAAGGGAGAACCATGCGTGGAGCCCATCGAGTCATGGGACTGTGAGCTTGCGTCCGAGATCACAGGTATCAGAGCTGGCTGTTTTGTAGAAAGAAAAAGGCAGCTGGGCCAGTATGAGATCATCTACCAGCCCGCCATCAAGGGGAGACACCAGCTACGCATCAAAGTGAAAGGCCGACATGTCAGGGGAAGTCCGTTCAATGTAGCAGTGAAGTCGCTAAGAGAGAGGGTCGGCACTCCGATCTTAACCATAGGTGACATAAATGGCCCTTGGGGAGTGGCAATCAACCAGTGGGGGGAGGTGGTGGTGAGTGAGAGGTATGGACACTGTATCTCCATTTTCAGTCCCAGTGGAAAGAAGCTTCGATCGCTTGGCACACGTGGTTCTGGTCAGGGACAGCTACAGTTTCCCCGTGGGGTAGCAGTGGATGGCGAGGGGAATATTCTAGTGGCCGACCGTGACAACAATCGTATCCAGGTCTTATCAGCAACAGGTCAGTTCAGTGGAACTGCTGGTAGTGGACTAACTCACCCAATTGATATCTCTGTCAATGGTGGAAACAAGAAAGTCTATGTAACTGATAATGGGAACCATCGCATTCAAATACTGAACTCTGACCTCACCTTCTCCGGCACCTTTGGGACAAAAGGCAATGGCAATGGGCAGTTCAACTCTCCCCACGGCATAGCCTGTGACAGCACTGGGAATGTGTATGTGGCCGACACTGACAACCATCGCATTCAAGTCTTCACAGGCGAGGGGGAGTTCTTGACAATGTTCCGGTGGCGTGGTGAGGTGGAGGGAGAACTGCACATGCCTATCTGTGTGGCCATTGACACTAACGATGTGGTGTATGTTACTGAGGTGGATAACTATCGTGTCTCCATGTTCACTTCCGAAGGGCACTTTTTGTGGCAGTTTGGGAGGAGTGGAAAGGGACGGGGAGAGCTGGATAGTCCTCGTGGACTAGCAGTGGATAACAGTGGAGTGGTGTGTGTGTGTGATTGTGTGAACAACCATGTTCAAGTGTTCTAGTGCTGCTGGTGATCATGTGAATAACAATAATTGTAGACCTGCTTAAATATTTTTATTGCACATAATTAATTTTTTTTGCACGATTGTGCAGATTGCACAACATATGGAAGTTAGGGGAAAACCATCCTCACAGCAAACTAGCGAGGCCCTACTAGCGAACCTGCCATCATTCACAATGGCTATGGGATCCGTAATGAAACCTAGAAGTACAGCTGATGAAGAAGAGACGTAATTGTGAAGCTCATGGATTCTTTTTTCCTTTAGTTCCAAGAAGAGGAGATAATGGTATTCGCAAAAAGGCTCTGAGGCCATTATACGTATTATCCTTAAGAGCCACATGCACATCCAATGCATGTTAGCCTCGTCCCCAGGCTAGAGAGAGAGCCTGGGGACGAGGCTAATCCAGTGTCAGAGGTTTCAGTGGTCCCCAGGACTGCCCCTATCCATCCCTAGCCCTAACATTACTCTAGCTCTAGCCCTAGCATTTTAATTAGTCCGACCCTAACCCTGCCCATAATTTATTATGCAAATTAGCAAATTAATTGTGTGTGTGTGTGTGGGGGGGGGGGGGGGGGGGGGGGGGGGGGGTCATTCTACACAGGGGACACCCGGGTCTGTGATTTTAAAACACTGCAATTGCGAAACTTCATAGAGACTCGTGACTCCAGGATCTAGGAAGCTCTAGTCACACAATTAGCCACATACCCAACTGCATACCATGGCATGTATGTATGACTGTATAATTATTGTTGTGATACGGCGGCTAGCTACTATT
>LWTN01000170.1 GCA_002101225.1 Cycloclasticus sp. symbiont of Poecilosclerida sp. M
ATGTATGTATGTATGTATGTATGTATGTATGTATGTATGTATGTATGTATGTATGTATGTATGTATGTATGTATGTATGTATGTATGTATGTATGTATGTATGTATGTATGTATGTATGTATGTATGTATGAATGTATGTATGTATGTATGTATGTATGTATGTATGTATGTGTGGCATAAGAGAAAATAATAAGAGCCTAATCCCATCATCACCGACCATGGGTTTCGGTCCCATTAAACTCTACCCATGGCTAGCTACGGAGAAGGAGGGACTACTTCCCTTAGTGGAGTCCGGATGTGTCTAAGATTCTTTGTACTTGCTGTGTTGTAGTACGGCTATAGGCTTGAGTTTATAGCTATAGCTATCTGCCGCTGATTGTTGTGTGGTATATTTCTTACGTATCCTTACAGTGTTTAGGCCATGCACTGTACCAAGGGCGTATCGACCCACCAAAGGTGGGGAGAGGGCATGCAACTCCCGCCAAGCATGCATAGAGGGCGAAATGCTAGCGGTTACTAATTCTGACACGCAGTCAAGGGCGTATCGACCCGCCGTAGGTGGGGAGAGGGCATGCAACTCCCGCCAAGCATGCATAGAGGGCGAAATGCTAGCGGTTACTATCAAATTGACACGTTATGGCATCACGTAGGGAAGAATTCACCTTATAAGGCCTAAACGACGTCATAATACCCATGCTAAACCGGTTACCATGCCCATGCATTGCTATATAAATCTTAGGCAGAAGCAGAATTTACGTGAAGGTACCCTCGCACAATTGATGCTTCATGCAAGACAGACTTACAGTTTTCATATTTAGTCCATGTGGTGTTGTGGTTTAATTAAATGTTAGTGTGGTTGATACTTTGTGTAAACTACTTTATAAAATCTATCTCTCTCTCAAGGTAAAGCTACATATCTTGACCAGTTTCTCACCTGCTTATCATCAGACAATAGGCGTGGGGGAAATGCATGTTTGAGGATAATTAGTGTGAGGTACTAGGATTTACAGTGACAATTATCAGTGCTAGTGTGAGGTGGCTAAAGGAGTTACAGTGATAACTATCACATTACCCCAAGCAGTTGAATTAAAGGGCAGTGGGGGGGGGGGCCATGAGTAATCGTGAGTTGATAAGTCAGGAAAAAAACTTCCTTTGCTGGAGAGGTAGCTGCTGTCAAAAGTTGTGAAATGACCATTAAACCCCGTAGCTTCTTTTCATCGCTGTCTTGAGAGTATTTTTCGTTGCTTTTGTCAATTTGTGGCACAGACATTATATATATACTGAGTCAGTGATGATCACTTTACCCCACAGCACATGCGCGGCGCGGTGTAATTATCATTGTGGCTAAGAGTTACAGATGGAGGGACGGACTGATCAACTAGTATTTACCACAGACCATATATTTCATAGAGGCTCTCTACATGGGTACTGCTGGTGAACAAAACATGACAAGGAGCAGTGGACCTATATTTTTGAGAAGTTTATTTTGTGACGGCAGTGAAGGGGACTTGTTAGGATGTGAATCAGGTGCTTTTCTTGGAATAACTACTAGTGACTGCTCACATAATATAGATGCTACTGTTCATTGCGAAGGTAATAAGTATATCTCTGTCTGCTGTATACATTCATGCCATGTTCAAATGCAGCATTTTGTACTAAATCTGTGACTACAACAAGATATGGCAGCTACACATGGAACATAACAGAAGCAGAATTGTCCTTTACTTTGCCATGTCAGTATGGTGGGAGCTCTCAAGCTTTCCGACAGTGTAATGAGTTAGGGGACTGGGAGGATGCTGAATATGAACAGTGTTTCACTTATTCTGAATCAGTACTTCTCTATGTGAAAAATGTAAGTAGTTAGTTTATAATTTCAATAATTGTAAGTCATACATAATTATATACCAGGTGTCGATATCTCAAAAGACATTATCTGTCATAACTGATGGAGTATTAGATGCAGTTCTGAATGCAAATAACACCGAAGACCAGTCACAATCTAATCTGGAGATATTGGCTGATACATTTAAAAGATTGGGAGGCTGCAACAATGCAAACGTAAGACTCTCTATCATAATTAGCAGATCATGTGTCCTGAAAATTACTGAGTCTATTATTCTAGTGCTCATTAGACTATGTTCAAGTTGACACAGTTATGAACATTCTTGATTTAATTCAAAACTGGGACAGTGACGCTCTACAATCAACATCAGCAGAGTAAAAATTGTTCATAGTTCTAGACATCTCAATCTGGCCTCTCTATACCTCCAGCTGAGAGCACAGTGTATTAATTCAATGTGGCGTGTGCAGTGCCGGCACAGTGTGGCGTGTGCAGTGCCGGCACAGTGTGACGTGTGCAGTGCCGGCACAGTGTGACGTGTGCAGTGCCGGCACAGTGTGACGTGTGCAGTGCCGGCACAGTGTGACGTGTGCAGTGCCGGCACAGTGTGACGTGTGCAGTGTCGGCACAGTGTGACGTGTGCAGTGTCGGCACAGTGTGGTGTGTGATGTGTCTAGCCCTAGCCCTAGCCCTCGCCCTAGCCCTGTGTGTGGTGTGTTGATTTTCTGCACTTGTGTAGAATTGCGGAAACTACTGAAGAAATTCTCTCCAACTTTGTGTCACAACTTGAGTTGTCTTCTGATGCGGACAATGTAACAACAACATTCATAACTGGAAATATATCCTACACTGGATTAAAAGTAAAGTTAATTATTGGCATACCATTCTTTGAGGTGATTTTGCACATTCAACAGATAGTGACAGCTGATATAACAGATCATGAAGTCACGTACACTGTGTCACCCAGTTAGTTATATATTGTTACTAAGTATACTTTGTCACACTATTGAATTCAATATAGGCTTAACGAGTACAGTCTCTGCACAAAATATGTCGATCGGCAACACCAGTGTAACCGACACCACTACCATTGGTTCCATAGCTCTCCCACCTGGTTTATTCAGGAACCTCAGCAATAGCACTGAACTTGCTTTTCTGTTTGGAGCATACAGATCATCTGCTCTCTATCCTCTCGCTAACCAAACAGATAAAAACTTTTCAGTAGCTTCGACGGTTATTTCCTCAACTGTGATTGGATTTGAGGATGACATTGCTGACTTAGATGAAGATGATAATGTGGTAATAGTGCTGAAACTGCATTCCGAGGTAGGCAGCAAACACATGATTGCATGTGCTAAACAGTGTCATTCTAACTATGTGCATATAACCAAGTTTCATGATTTCCACAGCTCTATAAAGCACCATCATGTGTGTACTGGGATAAAAATGCTGCAGGTTGGAAGTTACTATTCTATAATGTGCTGAACTTGATGGTTATTGTGTTGCTGTACAGGTGGTCGAGGGAACTGGAGTGAGGCTGGTTGCCAATACGTTGACAGGAAAAGGGACTTAGTTGTGTGCAGATGCAATCATCTCAGCACATTTGGAGTGCTAGTGGTATGTTATTATGTTATTAAAAGGTGTGCTAATTAACACACCTTCTAATTGCAATCATCTCAGCACATTTGGAGTGCTAGTGGTATGTTATTATGTTATTAAAAGGTGTGCTAATTAACACACCTTCTGATTAGTTACACCTTCTAATTTTATCTTGATCTCTATAACTCAGAATACTCAACCTGTGGAGTGTACAGAAGGCTATGTTCCCAACTTGGATGTAACGCATTGCATTGGTTAGTACTCTATTAATTCTACTCTTTATGTACAGCTAGTGTTTATGTATATCACCTTTAGCTGTGAAACCAAAAGTCAGTATCGATGTACCTTCTGAAGTGGATAGCAAAATATACAGTGTCAAGAGAGATAATCCTTTAGTGGTACACTATATAGTACAAACAGGACGGGAGTTTGAACTCACCTGCATGTCAACAAGTTCATCTCTCAGTACAGCAGTTTGGATGGTAATGGACAGTGAGACAGGACGTAAGTGTATAGCTGTACCCCACATTCATACTTGACGGTATCAATGTCCACAATAGAATTTATTGAAGTGCCTGAGGTAAATTATACATTAGCATCAGCGGAATTAGATACTACAGCAGGATCAGGCAGTGGAGATTCATTTATAATGACCCCTTTTGTTGAACCACACTTTGATGACATACTGGAAACTGAAGAAGCTGGCCAAATGTATGCATATAGACACAATGCTACCACTGTGGCCTTGGGAACCAGGAAGAGAGAAGTGTTTGGAGCTGCAGTGGGAATTGGTTTAGTTTCAAATGGCATGTTCAAGTGCATTGCAAATAATGACTACGCTACTGATACAATTGATATGGAGGTTATTTTGTTACGTGTGGGTAAGTGGTGCTAATAATGATTTTTCAGATTGTTCCATACATTTCGTATTATATAGAATATCCTGAAATCAACACATTCAATTATATTCGATTCAGCACAATGGCATTCAGTGGATCAGAACTTATTCCTAGCATTTTTAGTACTGCATTACTCAATGCTGTTGGTACAGATTTAAACAGTCAACAAACTGTGAATTGTAGTCAAGTAGTAAGGTGAGTTACCGATAGTGTTGCTTGTGTACATAAACTCAATAGCTAGTATGTTAGTACTTGTTGCTGTGAATTGTAGTCAAGTAGTAAGGTGTTGCTTGTGTACATAAACTCATGTTAATACTTGTTGCTGTGAATTGTAGTCAAGTAGTAAGGTGAGTGATAGTGTTGCTTGTGTACATAAACTCAATAGCTAGCACGTGTTAATACTTGTTGCTGTATTTTAGTCGTGATGAAGATTTAAGCAGAGTTGAGTGTTCTTTCAGCAACAGTCCTCCTGATGGAGCAGATGAACTTTTAAAACTTTTTAAGATATCTAATTTTTCCGATAACATGCCTAATATCGAAACCCTTCTGTCACATCTTCCTGATAATATTGCAATTTTTAATACAACTCTTTCAGGTATTAACTGTTTAAGTTGTAATTATTGAAATATAAAACTGTTCTTTTTGCAGAACGAGGTTTTTGTAATAATGACATCAACTACATATCACTTGATGACCGTGGAGAATACAACTGGACAGAAACTAAAGTTGGTGATATTTTGATGAAGAATTGTTTCTACAATGAAGAAAAATTTGCAAGAAGAGAATGTGTTGATCATGACTTTTGGGACAGCCCAGATTCAGAGAGTGAACTTGACTACGATGGAACACAGTGCATAACACTTAGCACTTCCATTCTTCAAGGAATCGCCAATGTAAGGCATAATTAGCAAGCACATCAAGAACTGATGACAGGCTGTGGAGTTATACCACTTGAGGACATCAGTGCAACTTGCAATGTTGTACCATACACCTATCACCTCTAAACTAGTGATAGCAAAACCTACTTCTTGCTAAAGCCACACGATACGGCATGTATACCAGATCCTTCTCTGCATGCCGGTGATGCAATACATCCAGTGCTGTGGATCCAAGGGTGTGGCTTTAGCGAGACTACTTCTCACAAGTAACAAATACCAGGCCTCCCTCTCCCCCTCCCCTAATATAAAGGAGAGAGGAACTTTTTATATTAGGGGAGGGGAGAGGAAGGCTTGGGGACGAGGCTAACCTTGTGACACCCAAATTTCACAGTTCATCTATCAGAGCACTCTCCATGTAGGGTTAGCACCACAATAAAATGGCCGCCCCATACACTGGTGCAAATTTTAGCCACCCACATATCTGTTGTTGTTGCTACAAAATTGATTGTAGCCTATAGTGCTAGCTGCAGCTACACCTACATCAGTTAGACAACTCCAACTCAGCCACACTCAATATTTTCAATAATTGTGATTTGTTCATCACAAGTTGGCCTACCTAGCCATGTGTCCACTTGCTATTAGCCTCGTCCCCAGGCCTCCCTCTCCCCCTCCCCTAATATAATGCAGGAGGAAAAAAAAAGTTCCTCTCCCTTATTTTTTCCTCCCGCATTATATTAGCGGAGGGGGAGATGGAGGCCTGGGACAAGACTAGCTAGCTATATTTTGGTTGTTGCTAGGTGAAACATGAACCAAATAGGCCATGTAGTGTTAGCTACCCTACATCATTGCCTTAGCTAACCAGCTTCCCTACAAGAGAAACAAGGTATCAAGAGATCACATATGCATTGTCATTGCATCTAACTAAAATTGAAAGTGATAGTACATCAGTATTTATCCTACAGCCTGCACATATTGTTACTCCATGCCACACATGTGAACAGGGAGTGTCTGAGGTGGAGGAAGCTATTTTGCAAATGTTTGATGGATTTGTAAATAGCTGTAGATGGAGAGGGCATATTTTGGTGATGTAATACCCAGTGCTGCAGTTTGTACTGGTAGGCTCACCAGATGGTCAGGCATTTGCCCCCTGTTCCTCCCCCCAGGGTGTCCATCTGTTTGCACCACTAAAAACAATTACCTGACTGAAAAGCTATGCTTATAATCTGAACAGCTAAGAGCTGCGAGCCTATCTGGCATACTGGCTATTAGCTGCTGGCTAGTCTGCAGGCTAAAGTTCAACTACAGCTCAGCACAAAGAGTCATGGCCAGACAATAATAATGTTATGCTTTTAGGTGTGTCCGTGTAATAATTTATTGTAGAGACCTCTGCGGACAATAGATGAGGCAGCTATGGTGGTATCGGAAATTGCTGAAGTTGTGACAAATTTAAATCAAGCAGATGACCAGAATATTGGAAATCTTGAAATCATTGCAGATATCTATGATAACATCACTGCTTTGTTGTCAAATGGCAGTATCGAAACTATTCTTCCTGTAAGATCCAGCATTTACTGTTGTCTAGTTAATTCATGCATGCATTTCTCACAGTTAACAAGGAATACTATTATAGTGCTGGATGGCATATCTGATTGGCCTGAAGATGTAATTAAGGAGAGATCATCTGAGTGAGTATAACCTGCACTGCCTACTGTGGACAGTGGGTGTGTATGTACTGATGGTGGCACTGCATGGCATGTGGACAGTGGGTGTGTATGTACTGATGGTGGCACTGCATGGCATGTGGACAGTGGGTGTGTACATACACTGCATGTGCAAGACATGGCATGTGGACAGTGGGTGTGTATGTACTGATGGTGGCACTGCATGTGCAAGACATGGCATGTGGACAGTGGGTGTGTATGTACTGATGGTGGCACT
>LWTN01000171.1 GCA_002101225.1 Cycloclasticus sp. symbiont of Poecilosclerida sp. M
CGTGTATTGAAAAATCATTATTGCACGTAAAATGTACCTTTTGTCACAGTTAATTACTATTGACCACAAATTTCCTGAGCTGAGATGTAGAAGGAATTTAATTAAACCTGCAAACTATGAAATTCAATTTTCAAATTAGCTACACCCCTTTTTAAAATGGTTTGTATAAAAGCAGGTGAACTAGGCTTACAAGCTCACACTTTCAATCAAGTAATCTGTCATTAGTGCTAACTGTTCAGCACACAAAATGCACAGCATTCAAGTGTTCCTCGCTATTATTGTCCCCTGGTGTGTCTTTGCATTGGATGCTCCAGTGACGCCAAACTATGTAGAAACTGGAGAATGTGAGGTAAATTTTTTCCAGGAACTGCATTATATCTATAGTGGAACCTGTTAATTAAAAGTGGCTGTTATAAGGAGGTTACCTGCTAGCACAGGTTGAAATGTGCACTATAATTATAATTATAGCTATAGACCATACAGTAAGCTGGCTGTTATGAAGAGGTGACTTGCTTATACAATGGCCATTATAGACAGGTTCCACTGTAGTTGCAGCTGCATTGAAGCAATCACTGGATTTTTATGATACGTTGATTTTTAGGGCGAGCAGTTTTGCAGCTACTTCTATTCAGCTCAGCAGCAGTATCTTAACAATGATGGAAACAACGAATTCACAGAATTCAATGCAACAGTGGACGTCACTTGTACATCAAGTAAGAGACAAACTGCATGCAATTCTCAATGATGCATGTAATTGTGCGTTGTGCAGGTGGATTTTACAATGAGTCTACAACCAAGCTGTACTGCATGGTGATAACTAATGCCAATATCTTGAGCAACTCTATGGAAAACTCAACAGATGATGAGATAAGGTATAATAATAATGCTAGCTGAGCAATCAGGCATGATGTTTATGCATACTTCACCCATAGGGCCATTCAGCAATCCCTGACTGACCAGCTTGGAAACTGGTTCTGCTTTGTTCAAACTGGCAGTGGAAAGATCCCAGCTGTATATCACTCGCCCTCTGAACCTGATCATGTGATCGGCTTGAAGAAATCAATTTCAGCTGCTTTCCAGGCCAACTTTGAAGGGACTGATGAAGTAGAGGAAATTGACCCACAGTCGCGCCATACTTCTCACTACACGTAAGAGTGATTACTATAGCATTCCACACCAACTATTATACTTGTCTCTTTTGTATTTTAGTTACACACCAACTACTGAGGAAGGACTAGTGAAGATGCAGCGAAAGATTCGTAAAGAAGATGTTAGTGAGTTCTCTAGTGAAGACTCTTTGGAGGACATTGACACAGCCCAGGACGAAGAGATCCAATATCGATCAGGGAGGCTTGAGCGATCTTCTGGCAATACAATGTTTCATCCAGTGAATGCGTCAGATACTGGCACTACTGCAGACACTGTGTCTCTATCACAAGCCTTTTCTGCAACTGGGTCATACCGAATGGAATTGGAAAGCTGTCGTAAGATTAGCCAATATATGTTCGGTGTCCAAAAGAAGAAAATTCTGTCTGAAATGAAAAAGAACCCACAACAAGAAAGTTTGAAAGCAAAGATTGATAAAAGTGAGTAGTTAGCTATGTGGAGTCTCTATCACTGCATGATGTGTATAATCTCTCTCAGAATTGGAGGCCATAGAAGAAATGAAGAATCTGAGAGAAAAACTACCATCAGGCTCAGCTTTGAAGGCTCTTCAGAATTATGATATAATAGGAGACAAAATAGGTAATTGTGTTGAGGTATATCTATTAGCTACATAATAATTACATCAGGATTCATAATAATGTAGTCTTTAAAAACCTAAATGTGTGAGCTGTACGTAGGGTGTCACTGATCTAAAGAAAATGTATGATTGAGACATACAATTGCAGCCCATTTTGAAACTGTCACATTCACATTATAACAATACTAACCAATGAGATTCCACACGTGCACTCAAGCTATAAATTAATTATTATTGCAGTTCAACTGCTACTCTCTCTGATTGAGCTGGAATCACTGTATGGACCTCTACAAAAATACACTCCAGTCATTGATGATGTAATGCTATTCATACCAAATGTGAGTTATACGTACACGTGGTACTATAGTGCAAAGTTGAAAATCACAAACTTTAGATGCCAGCCACCAGAAGACTAAGGGAAGCAGTCATCATGCTACTGAGCACAGAAGGAAGTCTGCAGTCTCAAATGGTAAAGTGCTCAAATCAGAAATAATTACCTTACATAATAATTATTCATAGACTCTTTTGAATGCCTATGACAATGCATTGGATATTGCTGAGGACAATGTAATCCTTACACACATCTCTTTCATGAAGACAGTAAGAATCGAGTTCGTCATTGGAATAGAGGATCGTCTGGCTAGGCTATCTAATGATGAATTCCTCAATGATCAACTTCTTCTGGTGTATGGAAGTCTTGCAACCAAAGGGTCTGGAGAAGTTGAGAGAAGAGTTCTTTCTTTCTTATCAGCTAAAGCTTCATCTCAAATTTCACCAGAATTGAAAGAGATCAAGATCCTGATTCATGCACTTGGAAATACGGGCTCCAAATTATCCATTGCACCCATCTTAAGTTTCCTTAACGACTATGATGAAGTCAAAATGGTCGTCATCGATGCATTGAGCAAAGTTACTGACAATGTAGATGTGTTAGCTCGTCTTGAAGATTTCTTGATTGAAGACTCCTCCATTGAGAGCATAGCTGCTATCATAGAGACACTGCAAACTGGGTATGACCACATGAAAAAACACAAGCAAGGCCTAGCACAGTATGTCAATACTATCAAATCCCACACCCTGCTCCAATCGTTGGCTGAGGCTGTTTCACTTATCAACGACACTGACCTCCATACCATGCTGGAAGAGTATCTCGTAAAGATTGATGCAGATGAGGCAGTTTTTGATCTGCTTTACAGTGTGACTGGTTCTCTTGGGAAGAGGGGCAAACGTGGAACTACAGACTGGGATTCGAGCCTCAACTCAGATTATAACTATGTGGATGCCTTGGTCAACAGACAGACTCACGTGACTACCTACCCAAGACATACAGCTTATATTCACTCTAAAACAATAGGTGTTGGCGATGCTAATATAAAGATAGCATATGGATATTTCGCTGGTACCAATACTCACTGTGACCAGATGAAAGCTTTTGGTCGATGCATTGTTGTAGGGAAGCTGTTCTCAAGTACACGTACACTAGTTGATGTAAAGGTTGATGTAATGGTTGATGTCACAGCTAATTCAACCTGGTTATCCGTCATAGCTTTTGCTAATATAGGTGGCAACACTTTACTGGACTATAGCGAACAAGAATCACTACCCATGGCCAGCCACTGCTATTCCTACAACTACGTAATGCCTGAATTTCGCAAACGCCTCTTCTCCCTACGCTTCAGTCTCTATGTCTACGTAGGCAGTTTATCAATAACTGTGCATTCGGATGCAGTCTTTAGAGCTGGTGTGGACACCAGTGCTTGCATTGGTAGGAGTGGAACTGAGGTATCTGGGGCAATGGGTGTCTTATCTCCTACAGTAACGGTCACTCTCTCTGGAGGTGTGTCTGTGAATATTTTGGTAAGCAAATATTTTTTTTGGATACTGTATGATTATTTGAAAAATTTCTCGTGCAGTCATTAGCCAGAGGAGGAATTGAGTTGACTGCTTCCTTCAACTATCATCTTGAGCCAGTTGCCAGTGTTCAAATGTGCACTGCCTACTGTGCACTATATGGAAAGACATCCATAAGTCTCTATGATTCTTTCCCTGACAATACTCTAAGGCTAGAAGCTTGGTATCAGATCAGGAATGCTGGAATTTGTGGAAGAGGATGGTTTGTAAGTAGTTGTACATATAATGTTAAGTTGCAGTATAGGAAGCCATTATAATTATAGAGCTTAACTAACTATGCACATACCTGCTCATGCCAATTGCATTTCCTTTCACACATGCAGCGCTATCCATGCATACAATGGGGAAGACGCCATACTTGGGGAGCTCTGTCTTATACTTGGAACCTATGGGGACGGGGAAGGCAGTTAGTGTGGCAGCGTTGTTATGGAGATCTGCATCCCACTTGTGCCGCTGCAGGTGCTTTGTCCAGTCCCTTGTTAACTTGTTATTGAAGATGTGTGACAATTTTTACTACCTGAATTTTTACAGCTATCTAGCTATAGCTATCAGCTAACGCACAATTTTGTCTAGAGACTTTGCAAAAGTATCTTATACTCTACACTATAAGACCCTCTACATAGTTGTGGTCAGTTCAATTTTTAAAATACTTTTTCGTGATTCCTGTGTGCCAAATTCCCTCTGTTCCAGGACAAGAAACAATTCCAACCAGCTTATGCTTAAATTTCACAATAGTTACCAGAGTGACATTGCGCCCTTGAGAGTTCTGGATGAGCCTACACAGTCATGTGGAAGAGAGGCTGCTAAACCCTATAAGCTATCTACAACAAGGAACTAGTGGATACGCACACATACACATGCACATAGCACAGTTGGAGCAATTGAAGAAACCTTGGCCACACTCATGCGCCACTCTATCTACAACAAGGGACTAGTGGATATGCACACATACACATGCACATAGCACAGTAGGTATTGATGATGCCAATATAAGGATGGCTATCTTGCTGGCACCAGTACCCATTGTGGCCAGACGAAAGCTTTCGGTCGAGGCATTGTTGTAGGAAAGCTATTCGACTATACATCTACACTCGTCGATATGAAAGTTGATGTAACGGTTAATTCAATCTCAGCATCCGTAATAGCTTTCCTTAGGATAGGTGGCATTATGGCATTATTCTACTAGACCACAGCGTACAAGGACCACCAGATATCTAGCCACTGCTATCCTTACAACCACGATTTAGCTGAGTTCCGTGCGCACCCCTTCACTTTGGAATTCTCTCTGTAACCATTATAACATGGTCTGTGAACAGGTCAACATTATTGACAGGCAGTAGAGATTATACAAGCGTCACAGACTTTAGCATAGCTACTATTAGTATCCCATTTTGAGAGCGGCTGAGTTTAGCTAGATTGCATGCATGTCCTCCAAAATGGTCGGAAATCTGTGACACTTGCACTCTCTATTTTTGACCTTGACCTTTTGACCGGCCCCTCGGCCTCATGATCAGATTGCTGTTGACAGCTTTACTATAGGACAGAAAATGAGCATTCACAGCTTAACTAAATGGAGACTTGACCTTGACTGAAAATGTATGCACAATTGAAACCACGCCCCAATTAAATTTCAGTCCAAAGGTTGGTCAAAAAAGCCAGAATGAATGTGAGTATATCCCTTGTTTTACAGCACCAAGGACATAATTATAGGAAGAGGTGATGCAACTAGCTAGACGGCGAAATGTAAACTTTTAGCCTGTAATCTTTAATTCTCCACCCACTTTAATTGTATACTAAATAATTAGCCTCGTCCCCAGGCTCTAATTAAGTGCGGGGGTGGCGGAGGCGGGAAGGAGAGCCTGGTATCCACTGCATGCGGTCGAAGAGTCATCCCCGACATTCCGGGGGCTCCGGCTCTACGTACGCCCGGAGTCTTCCGTCTCCAAAACGTCATTTTTTGCACAGTCAGCATGTTTTTTGTTTTTGTTATGATCAAAAGTTGAGTTCTCTCTTCAAGGTCGAGTTGTTATAGTAGTTCTGCATTCTCGGAGGCCTTCTCAATGCTTATCCATCGCTGAAGAAAGAGCAGAAGGGTGCCATTCGCACCGTCTACGGTGGCGAGTGGCTGCCTATGGATTCGTCTATGATTCGACAAAAGCGTTTGTTTCTGGACCCTGCCCTTTGTGTTAGACTAAAAGTTAGTTTAGCTAGCGCTCAGTGAAAGAGTGCACTTTTAGTCATAGCTCCTTTGGTTGCCTTTATGGTGGGCCAAGTGCAAGAGCCTGACACACTCTAGCAGGTTTCTCCAGTGCATCCCTCGGACCATCCCTCTACTTGTAATGCCTCTGAGAGCAGAGCATCAAACTGGCACTGACCAGGGTGTCTTCTAAGGCCAGTAAACAGTGCTTTTCCTACCCCCAGAAGAACATTCACAGCTGATCAATGAATGCGCGTCATAAAATGTAATAAATTGTCATAACTTGTCATTACGTGGTAAATTGGTGCGTTCGCGCGCGAAATACAGTGGAGACCAGGCTCTCATTTCTCTTTCCTCCTCCCCCTTAAGAGAGCCTGGGGACGAGGCTAACTAAATAATGTGACCTTACGTGATCAGTAACAGTTTACATTTCACCATCTATATATTATTGTTGAGTTGAATGCTATAAGCCCTTGACAGCACTGATAAATCACATTATCACCCTGATGCTCTTCTGTCCCTTCAATGACATGGTACCCACCACAATATTTTGGCCACCAACCTTAGCCTAATTGTAAAAGGAAGCTCGATACAGATGACTCCGACTGTATAATAATTATGGCCTCCAGTACATCGCCGTAACATACACACACCCTACTGACCCACCTAGTACACACATCCTAATGATCCACCTAGCTAGCCTGATGATTTTTTACCAGATCTGAACGTGTAAAGGGCTTGAATGACAATGCAAAACTTTGGAAGCACAATACTCTCTCCTCTACAGAAGTAGGTGCTATAGATGCACTCAACAATCTTTGGTGCTACTTCCCTTTGCAAATTCAGCTACTTACACCATGCCAACACTCCAGTTGCTGTTTTTCTTGCCATTTGAGCTCCGGCCAGGTGATGTTCGACACCTGGAACCCCACAACCATTTTACACACACTTGAAACAGCTGAATCTACAAATAATTAAACCTAGGCTTATTAAGGGGGTAGGTGTCACAGTCATAGCCACAGCTAGCCGCCAAGTATAAAGCCACAACCATAGCTAGCCGCCAAGTATAACTATTCCAGCTGTAAATCAGCCACCTGCCTATTCGTAGACACAATGTCATGTTGAACGTACATGGGTCTATGGGAAAATTCTGGTAATGTGGAGTGTTTCAAGTTGGCAATTAGTTTCCAACCTCTATGACATTGTTTCCACTCGCATAATTATAAACACGTAGGAATAAAATTTAAGGATGTAGGTTTGACTGTAGTGATTCAACAATGAAAACATGCAGTCAACAACATGGCCATAATCACCATAGGCATTAAACAGTTGCCAACTTTTCCAGACCAAATTCGGGACAGGAAGCCACACCCACTTACCACACCCACATTTAATTGAACCACACCCCTTATTGCACTGACCACACCCATATTAACACTGCTCAAAGGTGGTTGAGGAGTCAGGATGGGAAGAAGAGGCACCCAAAGAAGATGATTCAGCCATGAATCTCTCATAATATTTTGTACCATTAATTTTATGTT
>LWTN01000172.1 GCA_002101225.1 Cycloclasticus sp. symbiont of Poecilosclerida sp. M
ATCTTTGTTCGCAGGTCAATTGGGTATATTTTTTCATGTTTCACTCCTTTTTCTTGTCGGATTAAAGAGTGGTTAATATACCCTTTTGACCAACTAACGAGTGTTGCACTTATGATGTGAATTCAAGAGTTGGTCTATCTGCACTCGATTATCTTTCAGTCCAACACCCGATAATTTCCGCTGTTTCATCTCACTTAGCAGGTAAAAAATCGTGTCAGCCGCTTTCTCATAAATCAAACCCGCCGCTCTAATATTGGACACGCAGTTTCGGTTCACATCCGTATTCTCCATCGTTGGATTATGAACAAGATAAGCACCTAGACTGTCAGGCGCGCCTAAACCGGGGCGTTCACCAATCAGCATAACGGCCATTTTAGTGCCTAACAAAGCCCCTATTTCATCTTCTATCGCCACGCGGCCAAAACGCACAATCACCAAAGGCGCTGCCGACCAGCCAGCGTTCAACAACTTAGGCATTAGTGCAGATAGTAAATGACGCACATGGGCATGAATAGCCGCTGCCGATAAACCATCGCTGATAACGATTACTAAGTCAGACGAGCCCCTGTTAGCCTTAACCGTTTGTTTGGACGACTCGTCTAAACGACGCCCCAAGTCTGGTCGTTTTAAAAACGCTGCCCTATCCTTTACACGTCTTGTAAGCAATAAAACAGGTTCATACATAACTTTCAGCTGAGTACGTAACGTGTCGCTATCAAATTCGCAATGCACGGCATCACGTGCTTTCGCGTGAGCGAGTTTAAAATCAAGCCAATCTTGCGTTCTAAGGCTTCCTCCCGCTCTGCTCAACGCAATACGCGCAGACGTGTACTGTTTAAGGATGTGCCAAGGGTCTAAAAAAATATTTTTTTGTCTGTCATTTAGCTATCAATAATGGATGTCGAGCGTCTACCGGCAACAATAAATTATTTTCATCAATGATCTGCATCCCTTTCAACCAGGCTTCAAATTCAGGTGCTGGCTTTTTATTGAGCACCTGGCGTAAATAGTGCGCATCATGAAACGATGCGGATTGGTAGTTCAGCATGATGTCATCTGCACCGGGTACGCCCATAAAAAAGTTACAGCCGGCGACGCCAAGAAGTGTTAATAAGTTATCCATATCGTCTTGGTCTGCCTCAGCGTGATTGGTATAACAAACATCACAGCCCATGGGTAAGCCTAACAACTTTCCGCAAAAATGGTCTCCCAACCCCGCGCGGGTAATTTGCTTACCGTCGTACAAGTATTCAGGACCAATAAATCCGACCACGCTATTGACTAAAAATGGGTTGAATTTACGCACCACACCGTAGGCTCTAGCTTCAAGTGTTTGCTGATCAATACCGTGATGCGCTTGAGCAGATAGACAAGACCCCTGCCCCGTTTCAAAATACATAACATGGTTACCCACGGGTCCTCTATTCAACGCTAAAGCCGCCTGATTCGCCTCCTCCAATACCGCTAAACCAATTCCAAAACTGTCATTCGCGGCCTCTGTACCTGCTATTGATTGGAAAACAATATCAATTGGTGCGCCCTGCTCCATTGCTTTTAGCTGAGTGGTTACGTGCGCCAATACGCAAGACTGTGTCGGTATTTCAAAGCGCTGAATCAGCTCATCGATACTGCTTAACAGTCGTTTAACCCCATCCACACTATCCGTAGCTGGATTAATCCCAATCACCGCATCACCACAGCCGTACATCAAACCATCGAGTATTGATGCCCCGATACCTTTCGCATCATCTGTTGGGTGGTTCGGCTGCAGCCTAACTGAAACTCGCCCCGGCAAGCCGAGTGTGTTACGAAACTTCGTTACAACTTGGCACTTACTGGCGACTAAAATAAGGGCCTGGTGCAAGCGCCAAGGCGACCGATGCCATGGAAAAAATTGCTATAGTCTCAATTGGTATCATTCTGTAATTATCCTGTACTGCCTAACGTTTGAGTTAACCGGCCTTTTTATACAGAGCATAGCGGCGCGGCGTATAAAAAGGTCGGGTTGGACGATTTGTTATGTGTTTTTAACTCTTTTTAGTTTAGTTGTACCAGGTGGTTTGCCTAAAAAAGCTAACAGGCTAAATAATATTAATTGACCAGCTAATATTATTAATCCATTGGTTTGAAAAAACTCAATACTTGCTTTTCCCCCGGCTATTGCACCAGCTTCATAACTGTCAGTGCAGGCACCGGCAATGCCACCTACGGTAGGGCCAATTAAAAAGTTTGTTACTAGGTAAATTAAGATTAACCATCCAAATGCGGATAGTATGCGAATAAATATATTACGTGACTCCATGACTGTTTCTCCTTGTTGTGTTGAGTGCGTTTGTATTTCGGTTTTACTCTGATTGAGTATACCGAAGCATGATAATACTCATGCTTAACTTGTCATGACCCTTATTTTATTTAACCTAACGCCCTACCTCGTTTTAAAGCACCTCCTTTAAGTAATAAACACGGCCACACACATAGAATGAGCCAGTACATCATATCTTTGGATCAAGGCACCAGTAGCTGTCGAGCTGTTTTATTCAATGACAAAGCACAAATCGTTGATATAACTCAACGAGAGTTTACCCAATACTTCCCCAAACCGGGTTGGGTTGAACACGATGCCACTGAAATTTGGGAGTGCCAATTAGGCGTATTGACCGAGTTATTAGCTAAAAACAAGCTGGTGGGGGAAAACATCGCAGCCATTGGGATTACCAATCAACGTGAAACCACCGTACTGTAGGATAAACGCACAGGAAAGCCAGTTTACAACGCCATCGTTTGGCAAGATAAGCGAACGGCTGGTATTGCGAGTCTTTAATAGATGACAATTGGGAACCGATTGTTCGCGAAAAAACGGGTTTGCTGATTGATGCTTATTTTTCGGGCACTAAGGTCAAATGGCTTTTAGATAATGTTGAAGGTGCGCGTGAATTAGCACAGTCGGGGAATTTATTATTCGGCACCATAGATACCTGGTTGATATGGAATTTAACAAAGGGCGAGGTTCACGCGACAGATTGCTCAAATGCTTCACGCACCCTGTTGTTCAATATCAACTCAGCGCAATGGGACGAAGACTTACTCAATACACTGGATGTTCCATCAAATATTCTGCCGACTGTAAAAGACTCTAACGCGCACTTTGGTGACTATCAGCTTGATGGCTTCAACATCCCCATCAATGGTGTTTTAGGAGACTAACAAGCGGCCTTGTTTGGTCAATTGTCTTGGAACAAAGGAGAAGCTAAAAACACCTACGGTACGGGTTGCTTTATGTTGCTGAATACGGGTTATGAACGAATTATTAGTGACTCCGGCCTTTTAACGACCATTGCTTGGCGAACAAATAACGAGATAGCCTACGCCTTAGAAGGCAGTGTGTTTATCGCAGGCGCAGCCGTACAGTGGCTGCGCGATGGTCTGCAAATCATTGATAGAGCAGACCGAGGTTTTAGCTATTGCAGCTAATAACGATGACCACGTGGTGGTGGTACCCGCTTTTGCAGGGCTAGGCTCACCGTATTGGGATATGAGCGCCCGCGGCGCCGTGTTTGGCTTAAGCCTTAGCTCAGGCAAAGCTGAGCTGGCTCGTGCCACACTGCAGTCCATAGCCTTTCAAACCTATGATGTTTTAATGGCAATGCAACGGGATAGCGGCATTCAACTCCAAGAATTAAAAGTGGATGGTGGTGCCATAGCAAATAATTACCTTGCGCAGTTTCAAGCTGATATTTTAGAGGTCACGATTGAGCGCCCACATAATTTAGAATCTACCGCTACGGGAGCTGCCTATATGGCTGGAATGGGTGTAGGCTTTTGGAGTGATGAATTTATTCAACAGCAGTACGAGATTGAATGCAGCTTTATCTCAAGCATGTCGAAAGAGCGACGTGAAACGCTAGTTAAGAGTTGGAATAAAGCGATTACACGTACACGCGGATGGTTAGATGATTAGCACTTTGACTAGCGCTAATGCAGAATCAATCAAGCGGAATCACTTTACTTTTCCACCTTATATTTAGGTACGCGCCCATAATAATGAGGCCTGCGCCAATAAATGTTTCTACGCTCGGTACAGCCTGGTAGAAGATAACGCCTAATATCATGGCGAACACAACTTGTAGGTAACCAAAGCTCGTCGCCCTACTCGCCGTTTCGGTTTGCATCGCCTTTGTTATAGCGATCTGGCCCACGTGTGTTACAAAACCAATGGCAATTAGGTACACCCACACAATGCCGGTTGGTGAAACGAACCCATCTCCAAGCAACAGTATGCTTAAAGGTAATGACACCAAAGGGAAGTATAAAACGATAACTGATGCATCCTCCGTTTTATTCAATTTTCTAACTAAAATGTAGGCAATCGCACTGCCGAAGGCTCCCGCTATACCCAGCAATACGGCAAAATCATCGAACTTACTATTTGAAGCTGAAAAAATAAAGTTTGGCTGAACCATCACCAACAAACCTACGAAGCTCATGGTAATACAAATAAGGCTGCCGTGTGTTGAGCGTTCTTTTAAAAAGAAAATTGCCAACACGGCTGTGAACACAGGGTGCAAATATTGCAGCACCGCGGCTTCTGCCAACGGCAGGTGAATGAGCGCATAAAAAACACAATTCAAGGCGATAAAACCTGCCAGCCCACGGGCAAGCAATAACCCTTTCCGATTACCCAAATAGGGAATTCTTTTACGCTTAAGCACAACGCCGCTAATGACTAAAGAGACAACAGACCGAACGGCTACTATCTGCAAAATGGGGATTCCATAATCGCCCATCAACTTGACCAATAGCGACATAATACTAAATGCCAATGCACTCAGTACCATAAAACGTGCGCCTAGTGGAATTGATAAAAAAGCGTTAATAGATGAGCCCCCGTATGTTGCTAAGCCAAGCGACTTACTTTTATTCGTACCCTTCGATGCCCATCATCTGGAAAAGTGACTCAAGCGGGCTTCTATCAATTTTCCACCGGTCGAACAAAATAGAAAGCTGCCGTATGGATTCAAACTCGATGGTTTCACTGTCAAGCTCCAACAAATAGTGAGAACCCATTTCCGTAACACCCACATAGGCTTGTAACGCAGATAACGATTTTAAAAACGCCTTCTCTTTCTTGGTATCAGAAAAGCTTGGGGCTTGAAAAAGTATCTTCACAATAATAAATTAACGCTCTATGGCGTCTGCGACAACGCTAATTATTAGAAATCATTAAGCCTGGCTCGTCTCCCAGGGCTTCCTCTGTAACGTCCTCTATGGTTTCTTCTGTTAGCGCCTCTTCAACGCCATCATTCAGCTTGGGAATCCATTTTTTCCTTTTCTAACCCTAGACGTGTCTGATTCAAATTCACCATCAAAAATCGGCCCCGTCGCTGGCTCTTCCTTACCTTCTTCCTTAATTTCTTCAACTAACGTTTCTTTAACCGCTTCAGCGCTTTCTTTTTTTGCAGTTTCTTGAGCTGCTTCTTCCTCTGCAAGTTTTTTCGCTTCTGCTGCGGCTTCCTCTGCTTCTAAGGCGTCCCTAATCGCTGTGGCTTCTATTTGTGCCTCAGTTTTTAATACAAGTTTTTTTCCACTTTTAACTACATTTTTATCCGATTCAAATCCACCATTATTTTTCCACCATGCATACGCACATTGCTTATCAAAGGCCTGCATAATATCTTTCTCAATTTCAGTCTGTGCCAACACGGGAAAGAATGTTCTATAAAGTTCTTTATCCTCATCCCAGGTATCGCTGATAACAACATCCCACGTTCCAGTAAAAAACCCCGTGACAGATTGGTCTACAAAGGGAATAATACCACCCGCCCTTAATTGGCCTTCCTTATGTTCATGTATCGTGCCTTTTACACGCCCTAGGTACTTAGTTACATTAGCAACCACCTCGACATCTGCATGGATAGGCATTAAACAGTGGCTTTCAAGCGCTGCGCCTTGATACATACAATAAGCACCACGGATAATATATTCGCCCGCCGGTAAACTCATACGTAGAAGATAGCTTGAGCCATTCTCCCTAATTTGAGTACCCTCTAAATCCACAACAAAGTGGTGACGATCCTCTTTCGTTTCTGCACCGGGTGTTTCAAGATACACTACCGTAACCATCGGCTGATATTCAGGCTTAAACTTATTCTCAATCTCTAAAGACATCAAAAGCAAGCCTTCATCGCCTAACGAAATGTAAGTGGTAGCGTGATTAACCGCCATATGATGCAACTGTGCACACCCAGAAAATAAGATCGATAGCACGAATATAAACAGACCCTTTCTAGCTTTAGAAAGTATCGAAAAGTGTTTTGCGTTTAGCATTTCAGGCAGCCTATTGAACAAAAAAATATCTTTGAAATTTCAAGCCGACAATATTATCACCCTTAAAACGTCACCGTAAGATTGATTGGCCTTGTTAACGAAACTTAAGTCAACGTCAGTTTTTTAGCCACGGTGTTATTAGGGCTTACGTGCACGAATAAGAATGCGGTCGGTAACATAACGCAAATCATCTGCGTAGATTGATCGACTGTGGTCATCCTTCGGGTTACCCAACAAATCTGAAATCGCTTCAACTTTAAACCCAGCCTTCGTTAACATCTCTTTGATAATTCTTGGTTCGAGGCGATGGAATTTAACGTTATCGTACTGTGCTTCGCCGACATGCTCACTGATACCCACAATGCCGCCCGGTTTAAGTGCCCGATACATCGCCCGAAGGTACGTCTGAACTCCGGCTTCACCTATATACGCCTTATCGGAATTATAAATATCATGCATATTAAATCCCCAATACACTACATCGATAGAATTCTCAAACGGCATATCCTCAGGGTTTACCACGAGGTACCTAACATTCGATAACCGGCCGTTGACTAACCGATCTAGCATCGCCTGATGACGCGTTCCGTTAATCAACTTTAAAACGTGGTGATAGTTTTGTGCGTACACAAGCCCTTTAGCGCCAACCGCTGCAGAAAAAATCTCCGTGTTATAGCCAGCACCCGTGTACATATCAAGCACCGTCATGCCTTCTTTAACGCCAAAAAACTGAACCACTTCAAACGGCTTTCTACCCGCATCTTTAATCGCATCGTATTGATTGCGACCAGGCGATTTTAATTGCAGTTTGATGCGTTCGGCCATTGCCGTGTCGGCATCAGCCGCTAGGCAATAACCTGTGGTTAGCGCTAACGCTAATACAAGTGTTGCGATGAGTAGGTTTTTCATGCTGGTTGCCCTCCAATTAGCCCATGTTGCTCATTACATTAGCATTGTTATATTAAGAGACCTCAGCATAACCCAAAAAATACGCATAAATTTTGTTATAATGCATCATGCAAAAATCATTCTCAACACAATCCAACCTCTTCTTTTCAACCGCTGACTTAGAGCACCCTATTCTTCATAGT
>LWTN01000173.1 GCA_002101225.1 Cycloclasticus sp. symbiont of Poecilosclerida sp. M
CAACGATGGACCAACAGGGACCCAACTCTTGCCGCAGTGAAACAGTACGTACTGCAAGGGTTCCCTTCGGCTCAACTGGACCACACCTTTACACCGTACCGGACCAGATCCCAGGAGTTATCTGTCATCGATGGATGCATCTTGTGGGGATCCCGGGTAGTTGTCCCACCTCAAGGACGACAAGCTGTGCTACAGGAGCTTCACGACACCCATCCCGGATGTACAAAGATGAAGTCTCTAGCAAGGTGTTACGTCTGGTGGCCAAAGATAGACGCAGACATAGAGAGCATGGTCAAGCAATGTCACATTTGCCAGATTTCACGACCATCACCTCCCACAGCACCACTTCATCCATGGGAATGGCCAAGCAAGCCGTGGTCTAGGTTACACTTGGACTTCGCAGGTCCTTTCTTGGGACACAATTTTCTTGTCATAGTGGACGCATACTCCAAGTGGATGGATGTTCTGATGATGAAGTCTATCTCATCCACGAAGACAATTGAAAAGCTACGCATGGTCTTCGCTACTCATGGGTTACCTATCAAAATTGTCTCAGACAACGGAGCATCCTTCACCAGCAGTGAATTCCGTCAATTCATGCAGCATAAAGGTATCAGGCACGTGACGTCAGCGCCATACCACCCCTCCACAAACGGCCAAGCTGAACGCGCGGTACAGACGTTCAAAAGAGCAATAGAGAGGATGGAAAATCTACCAATCCAGGAAAGGTTATCCAAATTTCTGCTGAAATATCGTTTGACACCTCACTCTACCACTGGGATAGCTCCTGCTGAGCTCCTCATGGGTCGTCGTCCGCGTTCCCTACTGGACAACTTACACCCTGACATTATTGTCGAGATACCAGTTTCACAAGCTCCTCAGCTTCCAATGGAACATATTCAGGAACCAACACGAACACGAGGGTACGCAGACCTCCATCGTCGATCACAGCAAGACGACACTCAGTTCGTACACGACTGCCCCCAACACGGTTCAGTCAATATTACTTTTATGATTTCTTGTTATTAGGTAATAACATTCCGTGGTTTTATTGTCGAACTAGTTCTTTTATTTCTTGTTCAAATACTGCATGCACATTCATTAAATCAGTTGTTATCTGCTGGCTACTTTTATGCGTGTTCGGGACACCACAAGTCTCGTGTGCAGTTTCTGCATGTCCAGTCGATCTTCAAGCTGTCTGTTTATATTGCGGTCATACTGCAAACGCTCCGTGCCCACGTGCAATTATGTCCTTTCTATCCCCTTTCTACCTTGTGACGTCAGTCACATGATAAGGCCTTCCTCTCTCAACTTTTCTTCCTCCCGCATTATTTTCCTCCCGCAGGAGGCCTGGGGATGAGGCTAGTGTTTACTATAGCAGTTAAAAACCATTTTTTTGGAAATAATTAACTATTCAATACTAATTCTTGTCACGTAAACTTTATTCTTCCGCCTCCAAAACATAACGTTTGAGTTTTTCCCTGTAAGACATTACTGCCTATGGCCGGCAGGCTGTAGCTAATAATTAGTGCGTGTGTATTCTAATTAAATGAAATTGTTTGATGCTGTGCTGCTTCGAGCTTCACGAATGATGCCTTGCTGCAGTTGCTGGACCTTAAAAGCACTTCCAGAGCTTGGCTTGAAGAGCCTTACTGTTGATCCCCTTTGCCTTCAGAGCCCTTTAGAAGCCACCCTCACCCTCTGTTGACAAACTGATTTAGTCCAACCGTGTCAATTTTCTTGGCCTGACAAGTTGTGACACTAATGACCGATCTTTGGCCTTCTTTTCACCCCATAACTTCAGCTGCTGGCTGGGAGACCGGATTTGGAGCTTGGCCAAGCAGTGCTTCAGGGAAGGGTGAGTAAGCACCTCTCACATCAGCTAGAGCCCTGTGTTGGAGTATCTATATCTCAGAGCCTTATTTCCATCTATGTACGTATCTACTACATTGAAATGGGATGACATGTACTTTCTACATACCTTCCGCAGCACTGGCAGCGAATCACAGAAGTGGACATAATCCGTTGTGAGCGACAAGAACAATTGGTTAGCTATTAAATGAAAATCCTGTAACAATGTCAGAAGTTTCCTACCTGGAAGCGGTAGCAGTGCTATGTCTAAGGTGGTGGTGACAAACCAGTCAACAAATATTGGGAAGCTGTATGATGTGGTCATGGTAGATGCTGAGTCCCGTCGTCTCGCAGTCGAACAAAACCAGCAGAGGGTGTGCATTACCACTGCTAGTTCTCACACAAGTCATCAACTTCCCCCACATGCAGGTCATGACATCAGCTAGAAATGCTTCATCCCCTGACCATACTCCGCAATATTCCCAATGCTTCCATGTACTTGCCATCTTCTGCAAGTTTCTATGGAGACATTGAAATGGTTATGGGGTCATGAATGCGCCAATTTAATATCGTGTGTGGAGTTTCTGCTTGGTGGACCTTTTCACACAATTCTTCTCCCAATCTTCCTGAGCATGCAGAATGGCATCAACCAGGATGTCTACACCCATGCGGACAAATGCCTTCCACGTGTATTTCAAGTGTATTTATTCTATCTGTATTGCAATTTGCAACTGCTTACTTTGTGGCAGATAGCCATGTTGGTTTTACACACATAGTGTACATGGCCCAAGTCGGTTCTCTTGCCCTTGTACATAAGTGCCAGCCCATGAAATCCCTCTACTCTGTTGGTTGTTAGTCTCCAATGGTCTGACACATAATCCTGAGGCCTAGTAGCTATATCCTTAAGGAGGGCTCTGTCTGGGCTCTACAAGTCAACTTGGGTTTGCACCTGTCTAATTAACCCATTCCCTGGCGTAAGCGGATATATCCGCAGAAATCGGGTAGCGTCTTTGAAACCGACACAAAACATTCATGTTTTGCCATTTATACATACCAGCAGATAGCCAATAAGTTTCTCTACAGCCTGGCAACCTCGGAATTTCCCTATAAGGCTGGTTGCTAAGTGCTAGAGCCCTTAGAAGTCAACTTTCGAAAATTGCGTCCGCTCGCGGTAGACTCAACCGTTTAGAACGAGCTTCTGTGGCTGTTACTGACTTACCTGGAGACTCTGCTGGTGATTTCTAAGGAGGATACGTCCAGAGGTACGTCCAGAGCTACCTGCCAGGAGCAAGCCCTCTTGTTTTTACAAGCTCAGAAGCGGCTGGAGATGGCAGAGAAGTGATGGAAGTTGGGACTTAGCGGTCTGACAACAGAAGAGGTAAGCCTAGCTAGGGGTAGCTAGCTATTCTGTAGATAGTCTATTGCTTTAGGAATAAGTAGATCAAGTTTTGTAAGCTAAATGCAATTAACAGCTGAGATAATGTTCAAAGAGTTGTATATACCACCCCTCCCATGTCTACAGTATGGTGTGTGACACGCTCTCCAGCTGCTCTACCATGGTCGCATCCTCTACTGAAGTCACCTGTAGTGTCCTACATAGCCACAGTGCCTGTCTGTATCCTGTGTTTGTCTCTGTGCCCTCCCCACCCATGCATCTTCAAGTGAATAAGTCATACAACAAACACAAAGAACGATAGACGGACTGATGACATGCTGAGCTAATCCATGAAGCCGATGTACCTAGAACTTGCACAGAGTAGTTGGAAGCTTCAAGAGAGAACAGTTTAGATGTGTGTTACGTACATAAAAAATAACAAGATTTCAAATTATGAATTTCCCCCATACTGACCACATACTTTGTTGCTGGGTAACCTAATTGACCACAATGTGTTTATCAACTCGTTGCTAGGGGCATTACCCTATGATGGCCTCAGGAAAGGCAAAGTAGGGCCAGGAAAAAAATTTCCCCCAAAAATCAATTGACAGGGAAAGGGTTAAGTACATTTTATTGATGTGTGTTGAATTTTGTACCGTTTCATGTTCATACCAGGAGGATGAGTGGTCATTAGTGGATAAAAATTCAGCACACCTTCAGCAAAGTCACTGTAAGGATCCTCAGAGCTCTCGAACCTGTCCGAGGAAATCACCCTATTCGCAGCTAATAGAGCAGCCAAAAATGGAACAGTTGTGCAACAACTTCAGAATGTTCAAGCAAAAAAGGGCTCAGAACAGAGCTGCAGTGAAGTGTCTGATCCTTCTCACACATTTTCTTACCAAAGAACATGTTGCTCATTCTACCAAATTTGAGAAGCTGGTTGATGTGGTAGTGCGATGTGGCAGCCAACATTTGAAGCAATTCCTAGAAACTGCTCCAAGAAGTGCTTCTTTTGAAGAAGGCTGATGCAGAAACCATCTATTCCACTCTCATCGAATGTTTGAAGAAGAAGAATTTACAAGTGGGAAGGATAGTTGGATTGGGATTTGATGGAGCTGCCACTTTTTCTGAACGAAGGACCAGCGTTCAGGCACGTATCAAGAAGCATACTCCTCACGCTCTGTTTGTACACTGCCACTTGCTGCAGCTGGCTTGTGTGCAAGCTGCCATGTTTATAAAACATTGATAACTCTGTGGAAGCATTTTCACTACTCTCCCAAGCGAGCAGAGGGCGCCATGGATTCCAAGAGCTTCTGGCGTCTCGTATATATTGGCAAGAGTGATTACAATTGCGCATTAACTGCTTTGACACACCTTTCATGCGCGAGCCAGCGTGTGTCAGATGGTTTGATCACTTTCATTTCTGGATGTTCAAGAACACTCTGAACCTCCTTCAGACACTCTGCAAACTGTCTACCATTTCAGCTATATACTTGCTTGACTTCACTCTACCGCAAGTAGCCAAACTCAGCAAAGCACTCAGACAGAATAGCTGGACCTCTCATTGATATCCTCTCTTGTTGATGCCACTGTTAAGTCCTTGGATGATGCAGTTTTGCGGAGCGAACTGGGTGTTGGAGCTTCTTGATGATGTTGACGGCTTGAAGAATTCTACTAAACTGCTGATAAAATCCTTTCTTTTCAGAATACTGTTGTTAAGCCTTTTGTTGCAGACTTAAAGCAAGTCGATTTTCTTCATCCGCTGCTGTTGTATCAGCATTGTCTATATTTGACCCAAGGAAGGTGCCAAAACCAGATTCAGTGTCTTTGCCCACTTGCGGAGAAGACTCTGTTGAGAAACTGATCGTTCACTATGGAGAAACAGTGGATGGAGAAGAAACGGTGAAGAGAGCCATGATATCCACTGAAATACTTACTGAATGGAAAACATTTCTAGTCAAGCAACCACGTCATGATACTACTGCATCACAGCTGAAAGAGCTTGTTTCCAATGATATGCTCAAGGCAATGTTTCCCAATGTGCACAAGATTGCCTCCATCGGCTTGACGATTCCAGTTTCTACCGCTTCTGTGGAGAGAAGCTTCTCGCAAATGAAGCTGATAAAGACTCGTTTACGTAATGCTCTAAGTGACTGCAGCCTTTCTCACCTTATATAGAGGCACCAGCAATTCTTTCTGACAGTGACCTTGAAGAAATTGTGAATGTATGGCAGAGAAAATTAAGGAGAGTCTCAGTTTGATCATTAGTCGCTATAGCCCAGGGCCTTCGGGTCTGTATCATGGCCAGACATTCAGCAAGTGTCACAGGCTGAAGGAGTCATACGTACACTCGGGTCGCTATAGCCCGGGCCTTCGGGTCTCTAAATGTTGTATCATGGCCAGACATTCAGCTCAAGTGTCACAAGCACAGATCCCTGACTGACTGGCACATTGGAACAGCCGACCTACCACAAGATAGGTCTGGTGAAGCCGACTTAGAAAATTTCTGTGCTCAGATTAAAAGATAGCGCCGTGCGCATTTGCAAAGAGGACTCAACAGGATTGATATATCATGTTGTTGATATATCATGTTGTCTATAGCAATGTAGGCAGCTTGTGCCGTATGTAGTGTATGCGCATGCGCGAGGTAAGGGGCCGTATGCAAGGTAAGGGGTCGTACATATACAATGTTTATATATACATAACACAGTGTGCAGTGCACTAGTTCCAAGGTCCTATGCTCCATATCGTCTACAGATCATGCGACTCTGTTAACTCTCATAATTATATACTGCAGTGTTATTATTATTATTATTATGTAGGTACATAGAGTAGGAGGAGGAGGACTACTTGTGAAGTGTATTTCCCCACCATTATAACACTCACAGTAGAAGAAATGGTGGTCCCGATGAAGGAATGTGGACTAGCCACTATCTGGAGGGATGGGCTATGAATGCATTCCGGGGTCCACATCCCGTAGCCTGGGGTCAGATACAACTATGATGCTAACAGGAATGCAAATTTAGTTGTACAATCAGTTTATTACGCATGCGCAAGAGATGTGCTCGATTACACGCATGCGTGCGGCCATAGTAACGCAGCTGCTTACTACTCCTACTCTTTTACAATAATAATTATGGGTGGAATGCTTGACCACCTCGATGGTCCAGAAATCGATCGTGAGGAGTACGAATACAAGAGAGTATAAAATTGTAGCTACTTTTTTAATAATAGCTACTAACAATTTCATGTAATTAAGCTTTTGAAGAAGAGGGAGAGGAGAGGGAGAGAGTAGGGAGAGGGAGAAAGTAGAGAGGTGGGAGAAAGTGGAGAGAGCGGAGAAGGAAAGGGAGAGAGTGGAGGAGAGGGAAAAAGTGGAGAGAGCGGAGAAGGAGAGTGGAGAAGGAGAGGGAGAAAGTGGAGAGAGAAGGGAGAGAAGCAGAAGAGCGAGGAAGAGGAGGAGGAATGAAAGGTTTACAAGCAGGGAGGAAAGGAAGAGGAAGGAGGTGGAAGATGAGTTGGGGAGGTTGAGGATGGAGGTGAGGAAGATAAGGCGGAAGGAGGGTGAGAGGGAGAGGAGGATTCTGCGTCAAATCTCCATGGCAACTAAAATTAACTGCTAGCTATAGAGCCTAGATGTATGTGGAGCACAATTTTGTCAACATCGATCCTGGGTCGAGTATAATTATGGTCTCTTCACTAATACAAGGTATAATTTTCTGATGCTATAATGCACATAATAATGCATGCAATGCGCATAGCAGGGATCAAAAATTCAATGTCAGTGGTCTAGCTAGGTGGCAACCTGCAGAGAAAAAAACATAATAAAGTCTCACCCTGATTAGGTTGTAACACCATTTCACCAATGAAAATGGCCCAAAAGGTTGCGAAAACAGTAACACTGTTTGCAATTTACCCAAAAGGTTGCGAAGCAATGAAAGCGGTAACACTGTTTGCAAAAGGTTGCGAAGCAACGAGAGCGGTACCACTATTTCGCCAAAAAAGGTCACAGGAGTCAGGGTTTTAGTTTTAAGGCATCAAGAAAGGCATCATGAGCCTCTGAATCATTAAGAAAGAGCTGAAATACATTGAGAGGGAGAGGAGGATTCTGCGTCAAATCTCCATGGCAACTAAAATTAACTGCTAGCTATAGAGCCTAGATGTATGTGGAGCACAATTTTGTCAACATCGATCCTGGGTCGAGTATAATTA
>LWTN01000174.1 GCA_002101225.1 Cycloclasticus sp. symbiont of Poecilosclerida sp. M
CGGAGTATTTCCTCACTTTCATTAATGATGACAAGACGAGGTATACGTGGGTGTATCTGCTGAAAACCAAAGACGAAGTCTTCAAGCGTTTTCTGGAGTGGAAGGCGATGGTTGAAAATGCTGTTGGGAAGAAGCTGAAGGGACTGCGGTCTGACAACGGTGGCGAATACACTAGAAAGCAGTTCCAGGAGTATCAGAAGTCAGAAGGAGTTCGTCATGAACTCACTGTACCAAAGACTCCTCAACAGAACAGAGTGGCTGAGCGACTAAATCGCACATTGGTGGAGATGGTTCGCACTATGCTGGTTGAGAGCAAACTGGATCAACGGTTCTGGGGAGAAGCAATGTCTACAGCAACTTATCTGAGGAATCGATGTCCTACCAAGGCTGTGGAAGGTATGACACCATTAATTTTGAGGCTCTCTACAGAAAGAAGCCTAATGTGAAGCATCTGCGGGCTTTTGGATGTGCGTGCTCCCCTCTAATTATGAAGGATGAGAGGAAGAAGCTGGATCCGGTGGCAAGGCGGTGTGTATTGGTTGGTTATGGTACGGAAGTGAAAAGATGATCTCTAGTCGAGATGTCAGGTTCAATGAGGCAGAGTTTGGGGTTGAGAAGGAGGGAGTCTAGCTCAGAGGAGCCCACCCATTGCATTGAGCTGGAGGTTTCTTCATCTGTTGATCATGAAGAACCAGCTATCGAAGTCAGGGAAGAGGTCCTAGCAGAAGAGCCAGTGATACGGAAGTCTGGTAGAGTCACAGACTATTATGGTGAAAAGGTGTCTGTCGCAAAGGATGGACTGGAGGAGCCCGCTACTGTCACAGAGGCACTTACTAGTATCAACAGAAGGCCAAGTGGGAGGAAGCCATGAAAGCAGAAATGCGTTTATTACAGGATAACGATGTGTGGGAGCTGGTTGAGCTACCAAAGGATCGTAAAAATGTTGGAAGCAAATGGGTGTTCAAGGTGAAGACCAATGAAGATGGTGATGTGGAGCATTACAAGGCTAGGCTAGTGGCTCAGGGTTTCATGCAGGTGAAAGGAGCTGATTACGATGAGATGTTTTGTCCTGTTGTACGGTTGGAGTCATTACGAACATTGGTAGCTATGTCGGTACGGAGGGGTTTTCAACTTCATCAATTGGATATAACCACAGCTTTTCTAAATGGAACCCTTGAAGAAGAGGTGTTTATGAGACAGCCGGACATTTTTGTGGTTGAAGGGCAGGAGGATATGGTTTGCAGGCTGAAGCGTAGTTTATTATGGCCTGAAGCAATCTCCACGGTGTTGGAACTCTACCCTTGATGATTATTTGAAGCAGCTTGGGTTTGTGAGGTCAACTAATGACCCGTGCATTTATGTGGCATCTGATGGCGTGTATGTGGACGACATTATTATTGCAGGCAAGACTGAGAGAGAGGTGGTGGATTTCAAGCAAGCTTTGGGTAGACGGTTTGATGTAAAGGACCTTGGAAGGTAGCATTACTTTCTCGGAATGAAGATAGTCCATGATGGCAGTAGTGGTGATGTGTGGATGGGTCAACCTGCTTATGTTGATAAAGTTTTGGAGAAATTTGAAATGAAGGATGCCAAGTCTGTGGCTACACCTGTTGATTCAAGTATGAAGCTGGTAAAGTGTGAAGACGGAGAGGAAAAAGTTGATCAGGTTATGTACCAATCTTGTATTGGTAGCTTACTTTATCTGTCTACTGGAACGAGACCGGACATCACATTTGCTGTGAGCAATGTGGCCAAGTTCTGCTCAGATCCAACGAAACGTCATTGGATTGGTGTTAAACGGATTCTGAGATATCTCAAGGGTACATCTGATCTTGGTCTGTTGTATAATGAAGGTGGTGATTTACAGGAGTGTTTTGGTTATTCGGATTCTGATTGGGCTGGTGATTTGGACGATCGGAAGTCTACGTCTGGGTACATATTTATGCTGTGTGGTGCTGGAATTAGTTGGAGGCGTTATCTACTGCTGAAGCTGAGTATATAGCTCTCTCTGGAGCTGTGCAAGAAGCTATATGGCTTAGACAACTTACTTTGGAGTTGAGCAGCGGAGACATGCCAACAAAGGCCACTATAATCCATGAAGATAATCAGTCGGCTATGTCTCTTGCAAAGAACCCACAATTTCACGGTCGAGCGAAACATATAGATATTCGACATCATTTTGTTCGTGATAAAGTTAGCGACGGAACTATTGAACTGAACTATTGTCGTACTGATGATATGGTGGCAGATATATTGACCAAGGGACTCTGCAATGTTAGCTTTGAGAGGCTAAGGAAGATGACTGGGGTTACCCGTATACCTAACCATTTTACTCCCAAGTGAGAAGGAGTGTTGGATAATTATAGACATTTGTTATGTAAAATAGTAATATTGTAATTCTATTTATCTGATGTATGAGCACATGTTCAATGATTCTTTTGCTGCTGACTAGCTGGTTGTCTTTACAACACTCTTTGGGGTGCAATTGCATCTACAAGCCTTATAAGTCTTGGCTTTCTGACTGAGGGAAGGTGCTAATAGTTAGCTGATAACTGGAAACACCACTAACACCAGGTAAGAGAGCTCAGCTGTCATTTACATTTAGCTTTCTAAACTTTATCTACTTATTCCTAAAGCAGTCGACTATCTGCAGAATAGCTAGCTACCACTAGCTAAGCTTACTCAGAGCCACCGCTAAGTCCCAACTTCCATCTCTTCTCTGCCATCTTCAGCCGCTTCTTTATGGGTAAAAACAAGCAGGCTTGCTCCTGGCAGGTAGCTCTGGACATATCCTCAGAAATCACCAGCAGAGTCTCCAGGTAAGTCAGTAACAGCCACAGAAGCTCTTCTAAACGGTTGAGTCTACTGCGTGCGGACGCCATTTTCAAACGTTGACTTCTAGCACGTAGCAACCAGCCTTATAAATGAAATTCTGAGGTTGTCAGGTTGTAAAGAATCTTATTGCTGTTATGTAGAAATGGCGAAACATGAATATTTTCGAAGACGCTACCCGATTTCCAGGGAATGGGTTAAAGTGTGTAACTAAATCTACTGATTTTATTAAGGTTTGTATTAATTGCTAGAAAGGTGGTATACAAGATCTACAAGTATTGAACCTTTAGCTATACCTGACCCTTCAACTATCCCTAGTCAAGCATTACATGACCACTCGGCATTACCCGGCCGGCCCTTCAGAAACTGCCACAAAAAAGTATTGTTACTGAACAAAATAAAATGATAGCATGTGATTACTCTAATTGTAAGATTGAGTGGTTTCATATGAAGTGTCTTAACCAAAATATGTGTGCCAGTCGCCATGCACAAGACAGAGGGTCCGGTCCATCCACGGGCGTAAGCTTCCTGGGAATCTTCATTGACACCCGGAGATCGGAGCTGAGACTACCGTCCAATGCCTCCGGGAGCTCGTTATCCAGTGGTCCTCTAAGAGAGGATGCAAGAGGAAAGAATTGGAGTCATTCATCTCTCCCACGCAGTGTCAGTGGTACGGCAAGGTCGGACCTTCCTGTGCGAATTGTTTAACCTGCTGCGCCAGACCAGGTCCCCACACCATCATGTCCGGTTGAATGTCAAGGCTAGGGCGGACATCGCTTGGTGGAAGTGTCTCCACAGCTGGAATGGTTCCTCATTCTTTCCCCTACCTACCCCAGCCGTCCATGTGTATTCTGACGCCTCTGGCACTTACGGCGGTGGGGCATTTGTAGAAGGGCTGGGATGGTTCCAGACACAATGGCCGGAGGACTGGGAGGGCGTAGACATCGCTTCAAAGGAACTGGTCCAGTAGTGGTGGCAGCTGCATTGTGCGGAGGGCTGTGGGGGAGCAAACATGTGTGTTTCCACTCGGACAACATGGCTGTGGTGGCGATCCTCAACAATAGGACGGCCAGGACACCGGTCCTGATGCTCCGGTGCTTCACATTTTACAGTGCCCATTTCCTTCCATTTCTCAGCGGTACACGTCCCAGGGGTTATGAATGTAGCAGCCGACGCGCTGTCACGCAATACCCCTCCTTCCCCAATCTCCCCAGTTCCCCCTGCCACCATCGCTGGGGCAGCTACTGATCTTTACCAGACCGGACTGGGGATCTCCAGCCTGGATGCAACTGTTCACACTCTCGTTAATAGAGGTGCACCCTAACAGCGTATGAATCTGGCAAGAGACGCTACTTGACTTTCTGCAATCAATTTCATTTTCCACCATTGCCCCTGAATGAGGAATCCTTTGTCGTTTCGTGGCGTTCCTGTTCTCCTCGGCCATTCTCACAAGTGTTTAATGCTTCCTCCTCAGACAGGAAGTAAAATTTCAAAATTTTTGAGCATCCCTATTAAACCCAGTAAAATTCCGACTAAGCATCCAAAGTCATGTGGACGAGTCCTCACAAGTAAAGAAAATTTGGAAATCATTGAAGAAAAACAGAGGCTCAAACAGGAAGCACAACAGATGAAAGAGGAACGGAGGAGAGCACGAGAGAGAAAGAAAATAGAAAGAGAGAAGGCATCCCAGGGAAGAGAAAAGCCACCTCACCCTAAGGCCGCCCCTGCTTGTGGGGAAGCTGGTAAATAATATTTTAAGTTTTATTGCTACAGGTATGAATACCCAGCAAGGTGATGGTCAGCTGGACACTCCAAGAGGTTATATAGAACCTTCTTCGGATATTTTGTAATGTGATGTTATTGATACAGTAGTGAATGACACTCGGAGTCGACGAACTTGTACTCAAAGAGAGACCTCTTCGGGTAATAGTTGTAACAGTGTAATGTGGAGTGATCTTTATATGGAATTTACAGTCAGTCCTCAAGAGGTGAAAAAGAGGTATGTAATGTAGAGTGAATTATATATTTCATACAGTAGTGATTGGAACTCGGAGTCGACGAATTTGTGCTCAAAGAGGAGAAAAGGGGTCACCCTTCAGGTATTAGTTGCAATAATCCTAAAACTTCCCCTTGCACATGCCAAGCATGTAGCATTTGGTCACTACCATGGAGATTAGTGAGCTCATCAATAACTGATCTGTATAAGCTTTAACTATATCCTTTGTAACTAGGTTTAATAATTGGCATAGCATTCATAGCTGCAAAATACAATAAAGGAAAAAGAGGTGTACATTTTCAAAAAGCCATTGGCAGCCACAACAGTTTTGGAGTCCCATGGCACCAAACTCATCACTATGAGAAACTATTGCTTCCATAACAGCTACAAGATATACCCTTTACCCACAGGAATGATAATCTACTACCTGTTCATACCAGGCTTGCATGGGCATGGATGGCTGTTCAAAAGGTCATGACCCCCATGCACCCAACAATCATCAGTTTACACATTGCCAAATCCACACAAGGCTAAAATCGTTTTGTTACCATAACTCCTTAGTGAACATGGGAAATAGATCACGTTATCACACGAGGATGCAAAAGAAAGACACCAATGCTATAACTTAGGACTTGGTTCAAATCCCAGTGGGAAGCACCAGTGACAAATATTAACACATTCCCCATCCTAAGCGTGAAAAGCCATCATCACTGAGGTGTGATCTTTGAAAACTGCACAAAACACGATTGTGATGAATGATGCATGACATGATGATTAGGTATAAATAAGTTAGGTAGAGTTGAAGGGATTGAGCATGCATGAAGCCTCTGCTAGCGGTACGAGATTGAGAGTAATCACATACCAGTTTTAATGTGCACAACAGCAGTTTTATTATTAATCCTCATTTTCCTTTGAACATGAATGAACAACAACACCAATGTCATTTCCTTTCCTTTGATTGGTGTTCTTCCTGAATTACTTGGAAAGTTGTACACACGTTCCTCAAAAGGTTCCTCAAAAGTTTACGCTTCAACCTCCTCAAGTGCAGTAAAGGCCCAGAAGAACAAATAATTGCCTGTGACAATAAAGAATGTAGCATTGAGTGGTTCCACCTCAAGATAAAATCAGCCCCTAAAGGGAAGTGGTACTTCCCAGAATGCAGTTTATTAGGATCAAAACAATTGACAGGAGTTGTACAATAATTACTATGAAGGGACAATACATTGCATAATTATACACTTGTAGCACTTCCAAGGTCGGTCATATCAGCACCTATGCATAGTTGTAGCATAATACCTGTATACCCACCTAACCTTAATACGTAACTATCTTCCATCCTAGATTCTTGCTTATAAGGTTATAAAGACAAGAAGGCAAGTACTGTGTTACAACTACATTACTAAGTCCTCTTACTCACAACATGCATTACACAACTTGTATCCGGATATCCCTTGCTATCATACTGCAGGTTGGTTGTCCATGTTGTTTGGGTTGGGAAAAGACATATACCCTCCTCTAACCCCTCCCCTCCTCCTCTAACCCCTCCCCTCTCCCCACCCAGTAACCCCCTGGGAAGTTACTCTTGGACAAAAGGCCACAGTAGTATGCATCTACAGGAAGTCACTACTCAAAAACGTATGGGATAAACAGGAAGTCTGCCCTTTTGGATGTTAAGTAGGAGATCATAATTTGATAGACTCAAAGTACAAGATTGATCAGGTCAGGTTTGGGCTTCTCTCTGGCTGACAGGGTTGGGTCTTCTCTCTGACTGACAGGGTTGGAGATTCTCTCTGGCAAACAGGGTTGGGTCTTATCTCTGTTGTAGATTCTCTCTGGCTGACAGGGTTGGGACTTCTCTCTGGCTGACTGGGTTGGGTCTCTCGGTCTTCTCTCTGGCTGACAGGGTGTTTGGATTTCTCTCTGGCTGATAGGGTCAGGGTTGGGGCTTTGCTTTGGCTGCTGATCACCTGGAAGTAGAAGCTAATTAGCTATAGGCATGGTGACACTTAGCCTCGTACCCAGGCTCTCGAAAAAGGCGGGGGCGGAAAGGAGAGCCTGGTATACACTGTTTGCGCACGCGTCAAATTACGTACACTACTAGCTCGCGCGATGACGCGTATGACAAAAATCATTGAAGTATAAAAATTGATGACGCGTTATCAGCGCGCGGGCGGGCATTTTAATTCAGCAACCACTTTTTTTTGGCCACTGATTGATTATAATGGCTGAACATAAAACATATTGTGCAGACTGTGTTGGAGGAGTGTTGCTCCAAATAGGGCAACTTCTCTTTTCAGCACAAAGTCTCTTCGACAAAGGTGGCCTTTGAGAATCGCTGCTATTCTTAACATGCCAGTGAATTCGACGGATGACCAGCTCCCAAAACACGCCTGCTCGAAGTGCATCACCAGAGTGAAGGCCTTGGAAAGAGCATGTGCCGACTTGGAAGCCTTTAGGAGGTCATGAATGGAGTCCCCAGTGGGGTGTATGCTCGAAGCGCTGACAGCTCGGCCTGAAGTCCTTGCTCCTGCAATGTTAAATACTGAATAATCTATCCATACTTAACTCTCCCCCAATACACTAGAGAATCTCCAACCCTGTCAGTCAGAGAGAAGACCCAACCCTATCAGCCAGAGA
>LWTN01000175.1 GCA_002101225.1 Cycloclasticus sp. symbiont of Poecilosclerida sp. M
ACAACAGCAAAGCCAGGAACAGCGAGAGGAAAGACTACCGGCCAGGCGGGAGGCCAAGCATTGTCAACAGGAAAGCCAAGAACAGCGGGAGCAAAGTCTTCTAGCCATGCGAGAACGAAGCCGTTTAAGGCGTCAGCAGGAAAGTGCTGAGCAGAGACAACACCGCTTGGACATGGTAAGAAGCCAAGCCATAACAAAACTGTCGAACAATTCAGAGCTGAGATTAGAATTGGCTTAGACTGCTGCTTTGTATGCCGATGTTTAGTGTATTCTGATAAAACCAAATTAGTGAGTAATAGCCTAGTAAGTGAAGCTTTCCCACATGATTTACAGGCCATTCCAGACTCCATTATTGTTTGTTCACAATGCAACACTCAGCTGATAAAACACCAGTGGCCAACTAAGGCATTTAATAACAACCTTGCACCAATCTGATTATATTCCTGTTGAGTTAGCCAGATTAACACCTGATGAAGTCAGAACCATTTCCCTTTCTAAAGGTTATAATCCTACCAGGTGGCCAGTTTGGAGAAGAAGGTTCTGTCATTCATTTCCCATTCCCATGATGAATCAGCTACCAAGACCTCTGCCAGAGTCTGAACTAATCCTATCAGCTGTGGGAGTATCCCAGAGAGCAGCAACTAGACCACCAGATAATCTATGGCAGGCATTCCTCTGGCTCAGAGCAAACAATCCTCTATATTCCAATATACCTATGCCAAACCAACCACAAACCAATCAAACAAACCAAACAATGCCAGCTGATACCAACTTTGATGAATGATGCATCCACAGTGATTCTAACTCTGACCAGGGTATGGTATTCACTGAATCTTGAGTAATTCCACAAAATTATGTTGACCCAGATATACCAATTATTGCAACAACAAACCACAGCCCCACAAATCCCCTTCCCACACATAGCATCTTCCCCTGTCAACATGTTCCAACTGGAAGAGCATGCATTCCCTGTACTCTATCCTAAAGGCAGATTTGGTATGGGCTATGACAGAAGTAAGCCAATTACAGACCTAAAATCCAGGTTGTTCAATAAAGGCGTGATAATGTGGTGTGGTTATCTCAACACTTTTTAAATGAAAAAACTTCAAAATGAAATATCTACAGCCCCTCACAGCAGGTGACCTTAATAATCCCAGTAGTGAATCCCTGAACAACTCATACATGTTCATGAAAAACATCCGTGGCACAGCTGCCTACTGGAAAGACCAGCTACTTGACTTGCTAGCCAGGATTAACACACTGGGCCCCCCTACTTTCTTTGTGACCCTCACTGCCAATGACATGCACTGGCCAGAACTGTTCATGCTGATAGACCCCACCCTCACAGCTGAACAAGTAGCACAAATGTCATCAGGAGATAAGTTAAAACTTGAGATCTCAAGACACATCCTTTGCAAGCAGTCATGTTCTTTGAGCGCAGACTATAGACTCATTCCAAAGGAATGTCATTATGGGCAAGGACAAACCACTGGGTACTGTTGGATGAGAATTGAGTTCCAAATGAGAGGCAGCCCACATGTACACTCAGGTGCGCCTAAAGTAGACACTGTCGAAGGTAGACAACAAGCACCTCAGTTTGTTGACCAGTACATATCCACCATGCTCCCTGACCCCACTGCTGACCCTGACCTGCACAGACTAGTGAGTACACTGCAAGTCCACAGACACTCCCACACCTGTTACAAACATAACAGAGTGACCTGCAGGTTTAATTATCCCAGACCACCAAATCCTGCAACCAGACTGAGAACCAGACTGAGAACCAATACTGACCCAGGCTCAGCTGCACAGTTCTATGTCACCCAGAGAAATGAGTGTGATCAGTGGGTGAATGCCTATAATCCCACATGTCTACTCAAAGCATGGCAAGCCAATATGGACATACAGATGGTCGGTTCAGAGTATGGTGCAGCCATGTATGTGTGCATGTACGTATCCAAATCAGAGCCTGATCGACTCAAACATGCTCTACATGATACTCTGCAGAACATACCACCAAATGCTTCTCAGCGCAAGAGACTGTCCATGATTGGTGCCACTGTACTCACACAGACAGGTCAGTGCACAAGAGGCTATATACCGCCTAGGTGGATTCCCACTGATCAGATCTACACGTACTGCAATTTCAGTGAGCAGCAGATATCCACAAAAAAACAGGAGCAAATACTAAAACCAAGAGACGAGGTTTTGATACTCCCTGACATTTCCACACAAGTATTCCAACCAGGCACTATTGAATATTACCAGGACAGACCTGATGTTACAGAGTGGGACAACATGACATTAGCCATATTTGCAACCCATTACACTGTCACTGGGAAAGATGGAACCTCTAGAAATAGTCATCCTAAACTTAAAAGCTATGAAAAATGGATAAAGAAACGACAAAAACCAGCTTGCTTGAGAGTACCTTACCTTACAGCAGCCAGTGGTGATAAGTACTACTACAGTTTGCTTGTACTGTTCAGACCATTCCACAATGAATCCACAGACTTACTCCTACAGGGCGAGACAGCCAGGGATGCTTTCATCAGGAAAACTGACGACCTTGACATGAATTCCTCAACCTTTCTAAACATGGCACAACAAATTCAAGATGCTATTGTCAGAATCAGATTCCACTACCCCACTTGACATTGCAGCACAAGTGGCACCAAACCTGACCTCTCTGGAAGGTACTGAATCTGACCTACATGACCCCAGTGAACAGGATGATGAGTATTTGCGCACAAATACATCATTACTAGCCATAGCCTCATCACACAATAATAGTACACCAAACACAAGTGACACACACACCATTGTGGATGAGAGCATTTCATGGCAACAACTATCCCTCACTACCATAACAGATGCAGAGTACCAGCATGCATTGAACAGTGTCAGTCCAGACCAGAAGGTAGTAATTGACAAAGTATTTAGCCACAACAGAAGCAGATCAATTGCTACTGGTGGAGCAGGTGTGGGCAAAAGTTTCCTCATAAAAACAAAACAATCAGAGAAATGCTCATCAGAACCCAACACCAGTGTTGCTCACTGCTCCAACTGGCATTGCAGCATGCAACATTGGTAGTGTCACTGTACACTCAGCCTTTTGCTTGCCTGTTGAACACAAGATATCAGCCACATATGTCCCTCTTAGAGCAGAAAAGCTAAAGCAATTCAGAATAAAATTTAAAGATGTTGCCTATGTGATCATTGATGAAATATCAATGCTGTCATGCCACAACTTTGACTTTGTCCACAAAAGATTGTGTGAGATCAAAGACACCTCTAGTGACCCAACAGTACTGTTTGGAGGATTATCTTTGATTGTAGTTGGTGACCTATTCCAATTAAAGCCTGTTCATGGTTGTTACATATTTGACACCAGGAAACCTGAGAGCTACCTATGGCACAGAGTAAGCATACTTACCACTAACCACCGACAAGCTGGTGACAAAACTTAAATCTTGGGCAGAAATTCTAAATAGAATCCGCACTGGTCAACCTACTGATATTGATATTGATGCATGAACTACGTAGAGTGGACACCTCAGTTGCACCATTTGACACTGCTTTAAGGATCTTTCCTACCAGAAAACAGGTCAAAGAATTCAATGATGAGCGCTTAACTCTACTCACATCCTCCACATCCCCAGCTGTCTATAGCATAACAGCCATAGACACACGTACATCAACACCAGCATATCTGACTGATGAACAGGTACAGGAATCTAAGCCGGACAATGAATCAGAAACTGCTGGACTTACTGCTCAACCTAGCACAAGGCAGTCATGTCATGCTAATCCACAATGTGTACACTGATGAAGGCCTAGTCAATGGAGCACAAGGAAGTGTGGAAGGAATTGAATGAGGTGATGACCATGACAGGTATCTATGTGAAGTTTGACAACCCATCCATTGGCAGATCACTTAGAAATCCAGTAGACCATCAGTACAGGGAAGCCATTCTAATAAGACCTATAACAGCTGGTTTCTATGGGAAATTCAATGTCCATTGGTCCCGTACACAACTCCCACTAACACCATGCTGGGCCACAACAGTGCACAAAGTGCAGGGTATCACATTGTCACATGCAGTCATTGATATAGATTCAAAGGTCTTTACCAGTGGCATGTCTTATGTAGCACTCAGTAGAGTTACCAACATTCATGGCTTAGCCATTACTGCATTCAACCATACAAAACTTACAGCTAGCGAAGCTGTAATATCTGAGATGTCAAGACTATGTGGAACACACTAATGCATAATCCCAATATTGGTCCATAAAATTTTGTACATCCCTTGAAATTCAATACAGTCTGCGAAAATGAATACTAATTACTACATGAAACAGCTGCAACTCTCCCAAAGCCGAGCCAGACTGACCAACTATCCCACTAACACACACCCCTAACCCAAACTCAATACTAATCACTACGCTCTGGTAAAGATCCCGCCTTTCCTCCGACTCCAGGTTCCCATTAGACCTACCTGACAGGTTCACCCATATGCAGAAATATAAAAATACAAAAACCACACTCATCGCCATATAAACTGCAATATAAAATCACAATCCCAGGTTTTCTTTTCCTCCACTCCTTTCTCTGGAGGGTATAAAAGAACTAGGTGACAGCTCAGACTTCAACTCTAGCAATTTTCCAAGTCAGTGACAAGTTCTCCTCGCATAGCAATCTGTATAGCAATCTTCATATCGACTTCATATCAGAATGTCCCGTAAGCGGCAGTTTGGAAGAAATAGACCAGCTCGATGATGTCCATGCTCCAATCCCCAATGCCAGCCTGCACCGTCTCTATCACCCGTGAAAAAAGGAAGAAATTCATCTTTTTTTGATGGAAATTAAGTGACAGTACATCCGAAGTCCGTTTAGTGGGGTTCAGCTCTGAACAACAAAGGAGCAAGGATGTCCTGTCCAACTGGAGGATTGCGAAATAAAACATTCTCGTTCAGGGTTTAAGATGGAGGTCATCCTCAAAAAAGCCACTATAATTTCCGAATCAACAAAAGAAATTGATATCCCTGCAGCCACATCATCTAATGATGACTCCATTCGGACAACTCTAGTTGAACTTCCAAAACTTTCAGAAGGTCATTGTGGATGTGAAGGTTTTGGATACTCCCACACCGGACATTGGTGATGTTGAAGAGGTTGAAGAACCGAAGAACAGCAACGGCGAGAACTCCACGATGCCCAGATAGTTGCTGTCCCATACCTGGACACCTACAAGGCCTGCATCCGATGTAAGGCCAGGGTGGAGCCACTATCACCTCCTCTGGGACGATGCTCGAAACCAGATTGCCTCATGAGTCAGAGGTACGACTTCTGTGTCAATCAGTGCTCAGCAAAACTGATGCTGGTACATGGACCAAAGAAAGGGGTCTTTACTCTCCATGCCTTCGGAAACATCCTTTCTCAACTGGCAGGTGATGATGGTGCTGAAGATATCACTGCTGGAGCACTGCTGAACTCGGCAAAACTGTCACTGGTCACCTATAATGACAAGCACATCATAACTTCCTTTTCGAAGATTTAGCAAAACTTGAAAACTTTGTAGCCATATGCATTGCTACCTGTAAAATGATTGTTTGAACTTGCCATTTGAATATTCAGCTCAGAGCTAGAGCTAGATCGAGAGAGGTACTAGGCATACATGCCTGATCTCTGAGCGCGCATCATCAGCCACGCCCATTCCCAATACAATTAGATGTGCCAAGACATTAGCTAGGGCTAGGGCTAGGGCTAGGGCTAGGGCTAGTCTTTTAAAAATACTAACTTGTTAATTGTTATTTCTATGGCTATGAGTCAATCTTGTGGCTTCAATGGATAGATCAAACTGGGTCTAGAAGGAGCTACAAAAGCTTTTGTGTTTTCTCCTAGCAGGTTAAAATCATACAAAACTGAGGAGCTATTATCTAAAATACTTATCTGGTCTCTGTGATGAAGTACTAAAATTCACCGTAGGACTTCTTAAAACCTTGAAATGGCTGGTTGAAGTTGTCTACCTAAGGGTCAAAGGACAAGAAAGCTTTTTTAATTGCATTCCATTGTATTATTGCGGGCACTTTAAAATCATGATCCTCTCGGTAAAAGAAATACACCCATAATAACATCTCTAATGGTGTTAGGACCATAGTTGACATAGCTATGTATGTTTGTGTGTAATTAACCCATGTCATGTGTAGACTTACTGGGCTTACTGGTCTATTTTATTTTTAGTGGTGGAAGTTATAGGCGAAAAAGGAAACGTCGTATTGATTATAATGAGGAAATTCCATTTGAAAAACAACCACCTCTTGGCTTCCACGACACTGCAGAAGATATAAGTGATCTTGTTCCTCACAATTTTAAGCGTATGAGGCATCAAGATGTGATGGGTGAAAAAAGGGATGATATTGAAAGGGTATTGTTGCTTTAATTTGTGGGTTTTGATTAATTGTATCTGTAGCAAGAACAAAGGAAAGATCGTGCTAAACATAAGAAGAAAACTGATGATGGTCTTCCTGGAGCTGTCATGCAAATAAACAAGTTCAATATTAATAATCTTCAAACACCTTTAAGAGGTAATATTTCTATGTAGGTGGTAGTTTTTGTACTTATAAACTTTGAAGAGATTGCCTAGGACTAAGTACGTATACGTATGTATGAAAGCTTATTTAGATCACATTAGGAGAAGGTCAGCAGTGTGCTATAAAAGTTAGCCCGTGCATCACAGCCATTTGTATTAAACACTTGCCAACTATATGTATCTCCTGTGCAGTTTGGTGCTGAGACTTAGTGCTGAAGGCATCTGTACGTACAGTCATGAGCACACATGTATATCATTGATCACCTGAACATTATTTCCACGTCTACATAAATAATAGTTCGACAACGAGACCTAGGGATCTATTTCATTTAGAGACCCGAAGGCTCTGGGCTGTAGCGACCCGAGCTGAGAGTAACGAGCAGAGCGAGAGCGCTACTAAGGGCCTTCGGGTCTCTAAATGCAATAGATCCCTAGGTCTCGTTGTCTAACTAATTTAGAACCTAGCAACTATCATAGCAAGTAACCATTGGTCTCCAAGAACACCACGTTGCAGTGCTGGCAAACACTCCTTTTCGCTAGCTATGTTGACAGGAACAGCCAGGATGTAACTGACAAACTTAATGTTGTGGCAAGAAGAATTTGAGTAGGCTAGCTATCAAGTCCTTAGGTTGCCCTGGATACAAAACAAACTTCTAATAAATGCACATCACAGGGAGACTAAGTGCTTTGGGCTCTTAGACTCCCTGCTGTTAGGCACTTAGACAACCTAGTGATAAGTTGGTTAGAAACACTTTTTTTGGGTTCTAACGTAAAGATGGAGTGTGCCTGGTCCCAGCCGTAAAAGTGAGCGAGCAGCAAGACAAAGTGCTGAACAACAGGGACAGCGTCTTCAGACCAGACGTGTAAGCGAGCAAGTAGCAAGGCAACGACAAAGTGGTGAGTGCTTAGCGGTAACAACAGAGCCTTGAGCAACAGGTCTGGAATGGAAAAGTTGTTAGCTGACCCTCAACTATTGTCATGCCACTGTTTAGTATGGTAACCAGCAATACACTGATAAAGAAAGCCAAAAATGTGAGCTGCACCTAGTGTACTCCATAGTGTTTCACCCTGAGCTGCCACTGACAAAATCATATTTTGTTCCAAGTGTAATTCACGGGTTACGGCCTTTTACCTAAATGCGTACCTTGTTTATCAACTTTTTGTCTCAGCACTTCGGTGCTGGAAGCAGCGATGGTGGTATGTAAA
>LWTN01000176.1 GCA_002101225.1 Cycloclasticus sp. symbiont of Poecilosclerida sp. M
GAAGCTATCGACAGAGCAAAGAGCTTAGACCCCACGGGAGACCATGAGACATCACTTGCTTCATTGACCATTGCCTTCGACAAGTTAAAAGTAACTCTGGATGGATCTACAATCAAAGCAGATAATCCTCTGAGGCAGGAAGCAATCGAGTTCGAGAATCTCCTGTGCTGTTTCAGCATCAAGAAGAAGAGATCTGATACACCTCCAACCTCTACCACCATACCAGCACCAACCACAGGCCACAAAACCCATCACTTACCAAAGATGACCTTGCCCACTTTCCACGGTGATTTGATGACCTGGACCAGATTCTGGGCGGAGTTCCAGGATGCTGTTGATAATCTTCCTGACCTGACAGAGTCATCCAAACTCTCTTACCTGAGAGAGGCCATCCAGTGTCCCACCACCCGAGCACTGATGATGGGCAGTGTGGAACACAGCGCTCGCTACCCTGAAGTGGTAGCCATGCTGCACCGTCGATTTGATAAGAAGCGACTTATTCATTTCAAACACTGTTGCACCCTCACCAAGACGACCACTGTGAAGAACACCTTTGCCGAGCTGAACACCTTGGCTGACGAGCTCACACGCGTCCACCGGGATGAAGGACCTTGGACAATTTGACATAGAGTCACTAGTCACCTCCCTGAACGTAGTCAGATTGACCAAATCCTTGCGTGAACAATCATGTTTGGAGTGTCTTCCCTGCTCCTCTTCCAGAGCAGTATCCAATGCGAGCCCATCTGCTCTCTTGCGGACGAAGTCAATGAATTCTCCCATATTTGGAACCTTTGATACTGAGTTAGTCTGGAGTTCCCATTATTGAACTGTAGTAGCTAATATTGTACGTTGCATTAGTCTAGTGTGTAGCATGGCTAAAAGTAACTAACTACCTCCTTTGCATGCACTCATGATCACCAAGCAGAGGTAACAATGCAGATGTAAACTAGATTGTAGTAACACATGCAGCATAATACTCAACAATGCAGAGGGTTTTTAAACTCCTGTAACTGCCCCCCTCCTACATGCATCACTTGCTAAGCTAGCTATACATGTACAGTAGGTGTACGTGTACTAGCATTCGTAAGGCAAGGCAATAGAAGGATAAGCCTATTTTTAAATAGAAGACATATTTTGGCTGACTCCTCTAGCTCTCAGATTGAACATGTGCGCATGCGCAGTACATAAGATTTTTTAATGAATAAAATTATGTGTGTGTGTGTGTGTGTGTGTGTGTGTGAGGGGTTGTATTATGAAAGAGAGATCTTGTCTTGTCAATACTTTGCTTGGCCTGCAGTATAATAGAAATGCAATCATGTTTTATTGTCTATGAGGCTGCGTGCATGAAGCATTAGCTGGCTGCATGCTGTGGTATAGGGACTTTTCTCTGCATGCCTGGGCGGCATTCTTGAGCCCAAAGGGCATGCGGAGGAACTCTCAGAGCCCGAAGGGAGTGATGACGGCCGTCTTGGGGATGTCTGCCGATGCGACAGGGATCTGGTGGTAACCGCGCACCAAGTCCACCTTGGAGAAGATCCTCTTGCCCGCCAGACCGCCGTTGAAGTCTTGTATGTGAGGCAAGGGGTATCTGTCGTCCACAGTGGCGTTGTTGAGGCGTCAGAAATCGCCACAAGGTCTCCAGCCACCACTGGGTTTTGGGACGATGTGAAGCGGTGATGCCCAGGGAGAGTTGGAGCGCCTGATGATGCCCATCTTTTCCATCTCGGCAAACTCTGCTTTGGCAACCTCTAGTTTGTCCTGCTTGAGACGACGAGCACGATCATGAAGAGGGGGACCGTCGGTGGTGATGTATTGCTCCACACCGTGCTTGTTGGAGTCCGTGGACGGGACGAGCTGCTCGGGAAACTCATCTATGATGGCGTCGAAAGAGTGAATGCGAGCGACGTGGAGACCACAGATGGAGGAGATGCTGGCGATACCGGTCGCCACCACATTGAGGTCGTCTAGACTGATGAGACGTTTGTTAGACATATCGATGGCCAACCGGTTGGAGGCGAAGAAGTCAGCACCAAGAATGGGGTCTGTGACATCTGCTAAGTGAAACTCCTGAGTGAAGGCATGCCCTTTGCTGAGCAGAATGGATGATTCGCGTTTGCCCCATGTTTTGATGAGTGTGCCATTGGCAGCGATTAAAGGTGTTGAGGAGGCCCGGTGCCTCTTGTCGGCGGCTGAGGCAGGGAAAACGGATTCATCTGCTCCATAATCGACGAGGAAGGAGCTGCCTGAGCGGCGGTCCCACACTGTCATTGTGTTTTTCTCCCATGGGCCGACCGCGGAGTTTTAGCGGCCGGCCTGCCCGTTTCCCGAGGCCGGGGACAGAGTGGACGAGGTGGAAGCAGAAGATGAGACAAGATGGGCCCATCTTGCAACCCCGCTGGTTGCACTTTCTGGCCTCCTTACCGAACTTGGTGTGGTAGAAGCACAGTTCCCTGGGCGTCATGCTGGTGGGTGAGGACGTCGGTTTGTGCACAACAGAGATGCCGGTGGCGCTGAATCCCGTGGAGCCCGCCTCCATGATAGCATCTGCCTCCTTGGCCAGATCCTTGAGGTCAGTCGTGGACGACCCAGCGAGGATGCGACGCACTTCCATGGGCAGCTGAGCGAGGAAGAGAGCACGGAGGACGGTCTGGGGATCAGCATTGAGGGACTCCATGTGGCGGAGGAGGCTGGAAGGCTTTCTATCCCCGAGACCAGACAAGGACAGGAGCTCATGTCTTTGGAAGTTTGAGTCTTGCCGAAGGCGTTGATGAGGGCGGTCTTCAGTGCATCATATTTGTCGCCGGTGGGTGGAGACAAGATGATGGCCTCGACTTCTCCTGCTGACATTGTCCAGAGCAGCGACAACATGGTTGAACTTGGTCAAGTCTATTGTGATGGCAGGTGTGCGGGTTGCGAATTGGGCCTCCACTTGGCGGAACCACACCTCCGTCCGTGTGGTCCAGAAGGGCGGGACCTTGATGGAGACGGATGAAATGGCGGCGGGGGCCGCAGCAGGGGCAGCTGGGAGAAGAGCCTGGAGGGCCCGAGCGATGGCCTGGACGTCCTCGTTTTCGAGAGGCATCGTGGGGAAGAGGACGAGACGAGAGGCGAGAACGTCCGTAGCAGGTCTCTAAACCTCCGTAGCTGTTGTCTGTCACCGCTGTGGGTCTTTAGGGTGACTGAAGAACGACGACTGCGTGCTGATTTAACTCGGGGTCACCAATTGTAGCGAGCCTAGCTACAAACAAAACAACAAGTCTTATTCAAATTTCTTGACAAGGTAAAGATCGACTGACCACAAAACCATATAATTATGCAATAATGTTAATAACGTTCTGATTAGTTGAGCACCACACTGGTGCTGGTGCTGGGGGGTGCTTGGGTACCGGGTATGGAGGGTGTGCTGGTACTGGTGCTGGGGGGTGCTCGGGTACGGGTATGGAGGGTGTGCTGGTGCTGGGGCGTGGGTGGAGGGTGCAGTGAAGGTGGAGAAGGTTGAGAATTTTGGGCGTGGCTGATGGTGATTAGCAACTTTGCTCTTTTGTCCTCGAGAATACATTCTATGCATACACTTTTTTTAGTGCACTCACTCTCTGATTCAGAGCTAGAAGAATATGGCAGCAACTGGGGCTACATAGGTCGACCAACAGGACGTTTCTTTTTCCCAATTACAAGAGTTAAGTGCCGGCTTAGGGCATTGACAACCTGAGCCTGACTCCACAGAAACTTCATCACTATCCTGAAATAATACTTCAGAGAATGCATGATCGCAATGCAGCAATTCAACACGTGCTCACGTTCTAATTATCAACGTGCCAGAAAATATTTTTTCATTTCTTAATTTGGCGCATGATTTGGAACAAAATAAAATGAAAGTGTAAAGTTGGCGCTACAATTAGAGTGACGCCTTAATTAGGAACAATACGGTATTAAAAAATCATTATTGCAATTTAGTTGGTTGTAGATGCCTCAGTGTGGCCTAGCTTACCACCGCAAAACATACCCATGGCAACTGTAAATTCTCAAGCGATCAGGCCCATCAGCCCATTACAATCTAGATTCCGACAGGAACTATATAGCTTCTGCAAGTAAGTTCATGCTGGTTGAAGGTCAATAAAGTAGTATATTGATTAGTAGCTAACTATGGCATTGAATCAATGCACATGCGCATGCATGTGAGTATACAGGATAAACTTCCACCATCACATTGATACCAATGCAGTGGGAAAGGGGATGGGGGCACATGGTATCTAAACTTTTGATCTGCTCGGTATAAATATGACGGTGGGAAAACATGCATGCATAAACAGTTTGTAAAATTTACTAAAGTTTTGTTAAAATACCTATTATAAAATACGTTAATTTAAAGTATAGATTGTTGTTTTTACCAAAAGTAGTCTACTTAACCACCACTGTTAAATTAATTATTTTAAATAGTTAAAATTAATTGTTGAAATTACCAACAATTTTAATACCATTTACATTGTTTAATACCATTTACATTGGTATAATTAACGATTAAAATAGTATATTCAAAATAATTTATACTGATTTAACAATAATGGACTCTTAAAAAATGTAATAGCAAATTACAAATACTGTTTTTAAACTATGTATAATTCTGATGCCTCATGTGATCTGTGTGCATGAAGGGTAGGGAAAAAAGGAAAAGATGAGACCTCTGATATAAAAAACAAAGATGGAGATACAACTTTGAGTGCATATGCACCAAAATGTGAGTTGTTTTACATTTCTGAATGCGAACTGCATGCCGGGGGTTTGGGTCATCGGAAATTGTATACATGTATAAGTCAACAACCTTTCCAAAATTGGGATAAAAGTCTTCCTTGCCTAAATAAACATATGCAAATTTCTTCAGGTAAAGTGGGCCTAATTTTATCCATTTAGGATGCTGGACGGATAAATTTAGGCTGACAATATAATCACAATTCTTTTGACTCCTTTGCTGATGGAACCTCCACAGACATAGTCGAAACTTGCAAAGATACAGCTAGAAATGGTTTCCCACAGTTCAAATGGTAGCAAAGTGCATGTTGGCTACGTTTAGCAACAGTAAAACAAATGTTTTTAAAATTGCCATGAGAGGAGGCACGCTTTATAACACTCAATTTAGCCTCATGGCGCATTGTCCACGAATATATCAATGGGCCGTATAACACAATTTGTCTGGGATAATGCAACATATAGTGCATCTTTGGTATAATTGTTTTATCAGGATACAGCTCCCTAAATTTAGAATGATGTTCTTCAATTAGAATAGATAAGTAAGGTATGGTATCAGGCTGAATCTGCCAGGAAGCAGCAATACTACAAATTCTAAGTAAGAGCATATACAGATCCCAGAATTCACAGCCTTCGGGTACTAAATCCCCAATTAATAATGGAAGATACACCGCTAACATCCACATCTTTGAAGCAGATTGCCTTATTTTTTGACCAGGGTTTTTTAGGACTTTGTCGTCCAACTCAGATGGTTTGTCTGAAACTTCTGTGTAGCTAAAGTCAAAGCACCTCAGTCGCTGATTAAGCGTTGCAATATTAAAATATTTTTCTTTAACAAGGTGATTTAATAATAATTTCATTTCATAGGGAAAGCCGTGCATAATTATCATGGGGGATATTTTTAGCAACAGAAAAATTAGGTATGTCATCCAGATTGGATTTACGGTTAATGCCATACTTTGTGGAATTAGCAGCATGAGCGGAGCCAGAAAGACTCTGTAATTGCCTAAAATGTTCCTCAGGTGTCCTTAATTCAAACTCCGACTCAACAAAATTTGACTGAATTTGCTCCGTCGTTGCCATGCATGACCTACAAATTCTATATGCAAAGGACATAGATTCTTTAAATCCTCCTATGGCATGTGCCCCAAGATTGTGCCAGCATTGAAAGTAAGCCAACTTTAAAGTGTGTATTTTTTCCATTAATAGAAACCGTCAAACCTTCACTTGACAACATTTTCATACTGTCAACAAAGGGTTGTAAAAACGAATTCATTCCGTGCTTTCGAATTACAACTGCACTTACCATTGAAACAACAAAAATACACCTTAACCAAGACCGAAACTGTGGACGAAGATTGCCAATACTAAAAAAGATGCAGCCAAGCTTATGTTTCTTATTGCTAGACCCCAAAGGGTTACAAAGTTCGATTTCATCGAAGTATCCAATGATTTGTATGGTGTTTTTATCAGTGCTAAATTGTGGGTGTGATTTACAAATGCTTCCATCACACATATCCCTCAAAACATTGTCTTTCGACCCATGAAAACATTCTATTTCTTTTCTAATGTCAGACATTTGTAATAATTGACTTAAAGTTTCCTCAATGGGTATATACTGGAAAGTATCTGTTGTTAATACTTTTTGCCGCTTATTCCCTGAAAATTTTGTACTATAGTGAGCGGGTCCAACTTTAACTTCCACAGCATCCTAAATAGAATGATATGAAAGTGAAAGATAGATCTCACCAATAACAATAAGCATGAATTTATTATGGGACAGCCTATATCACCCTCCCAATAAAGTGTATGTGTTACTTAATGCACCAACATACCATACATCCCAGATGGCACCTATAAAAGCTTTCCTGTAAGTACGTAGAGTGTAGTCCTTGGAATGGGTCCTTTACGTTCGCAAATAGATTGTCAAGATCAACTACTAACGATTCACTTTGAACTACTGAGCTCCTGGAAAGGCTTTCATTCACTCCAGCTTTAATTCGTCCAATACAATGGTTTCTTTTATAATGTTATCCACTGCTACTTGTGACAGTCCATGAACCTCCTTTAGATTCAGGATATAAAGAGCTGGCATCTGTCTGCAGTAGTTGGTCCACTGCATGCTGTAAATCAGTTCTTACTGGTTCTTCAGCACCCATACTGATAGTCACTGGTAAGTCCAAGTCATTCTCATCTTCAAAACAGCAATTGTTGTTAGAAGTTGAAGTACTTGGAATTGATTTCCCTGTTGATATGATACTTTCCTTATGCTGTCGATAAATGTGGGACACACATGATGAACATTTGTAATATGATGATCCACATCCGAAGAAATGTATATCCATTTTTTTTAAATGACCATAAAGAAATCAACACCCCTGCAAGAAATGTATATCCATTTAAAAAAATGTCCCCATAAAAGTATACCCCTGCATGAAATAATACACTCCCAAAAATTTGTCCCCAGAAAAGTATACCCCCGCACTTTGTAAAGGCCACCTACAAGTTAGAAGGTGATGGGCCTTTAAGTTTTGAGTGTTATGAAGTTGTTGATCCACTGTTTCAAACTATACGATCTGCTCATTGCCCTAACGTGAATGCGATTACAGCAATGCTAGCCACCCAAGTAACTATTCCACGGCAACAAATGACCCAGTATGCTCATCGATGCGTACAACCAGGCCTGGATTACTTTAAGGACCAGATGGATGTTAAAGTAAAAGAAGCCCTGACAGCATTTAAGGCTGCACGACTTTTTTCACCACAGAAGGTTGACAGCATGCAGCCAAGCACAGCAGAAATTGATTGTCTGTCGGCATTTCCCTTCTTTGATGATGACTCTATAACAAAATTAAAAGAGGAACTGCCACTATATCTAAGTGTTCCGACACAGATGAAGACTTTTCTGTGTTGAAATGGTGGAAACAAAATTCCCAAGAGCTTCCGTATTGGACAGAAGCTGCTCGGAAAGTTTTATTAGTTCAGCCATCTTCGGCTGCCTCTGAGCGCATATTTTCACTGCTAAAGGCTTCCTTTAATGAGCAGCAGGACAGTACTCTCCAGGATTACTTGGAATCATCTTTAATGCTACAGTACAATAAACATTAAACACACACACTATTTCATTCACGGCATAGCGACATTTTCTAGTGCACTGAACTCACCCAATAGATGATGGAACTGATACACAAACCCTAATGAGCTATTACGAAGCGCCGAGCGTTCAATTTCAGGGATTCTATGAATGCTTTACCTG
>LWTN01000177.1 GCA_002101225.1 Cycloclasticus sp. symbiont of Poecilosclerida sp. M
TTCATATAGCATGCAGCAGCTGGACCTGGCAACACTGACACCAGTAAGTCCACAAATCCTCACATAGCATGCAGCAGCTGGACCTGGCAACACTGACACCAGTAAGCCCACAAATCCTCACATAGCTGGATACTGGCCACGATGTATATCTTCCACCCCCACCTGTATGAAACCCAGTGGGTGCATTGCCCTGTTGTGCATTTAGAGACATAGCTAATTTGCTTTGCGAGCAGCTGTGAATTATTCTGTGTTTTTTTTCTTTTGACAGAGAACTCCCTATCCCTTGACAGCCACTTTATTTTCAATACACACGGAAAACATGCCTTCCCATAACCTAAGAGGAAGCTTTAGCTTTCAACACAGGACAGAAGACTTGGACAGTAATGGAAGAAGAATGATTTCAGAGGGGGGGTAAGCTATAATAATATAGCAGCTAACTGGCTTAAGTGCGAGTCATGAATATGACTCATATAGTATAAATGTAACTTGTATTACAGAATCAGCACCCTACCACAACATTCAAGATGCTGTGTAATGTCATAACTACTTCTTTTACATATGTACATCATCATTATTCTCATACAGCAACTTATTGCCACTAGTAGCTAGCTAGCCACCACTATAATTGTCACTAATCGCAAACAATGGCTGCAATATCAAAATACCTGATCAGTAGGTCGGATAAGAATGTCGTGGATCTAAGAACCACAATAATAAAGCTACACTTTTACAAACTAGCTACTTTATTACCTGCATCCTTGGAGGTGTGGACAGAGCATAAATCACAGCACTACTCACATCTTCAGCTTCCAGAACCTTCAGCATGACATAGGCACATGGCAATATTGCTTTCTAAATGCACCACACTTACTCCATTGCCATAGTCTTTCTTGGATGCTTCTAGGTCCTCATACTTGTAAAGCCTACCTCTGAATTCAGTGCGAACAAGACCGGGAGAAATAGACTGCATGTAAGATATGACAATAATTATGTAGGTAGGTCCAGTTGGATGGTAGTTTCCTTACGTACAGTAACTTTTACACCACTGTTCATCTGCCGAAGTTCTTTTCTTATTCCTTCAGTTAAAGCAGTCACAGCAAATTTAGTGGCTCCATAAAAGTAGGTATTGGTGCTTGAAGAAGTTACAAGGCGATGCCCTGACATGCTAATAATAACGTAGTGATAATGTACTTACAGAATAAGCCCAGCATGCCTGATAATGTACTTACAGATGCCATAGATACTATAAGCATAATAATTATGCTCATGTGGAAATTGGTAGCTGCTAACATGCAGTGAACACACAATCAAAACTATAAAAATGATATTTTCACCGATCTAAACAATTAGTACTGGTTCCAAGCTAATCGGATTAGTGAGTGTAATTCAACTGTTGCATGCATGTATTGTGTTGGCTATGACGTTCCACTGTACCTGTTGAGAAGAAATATGTGTCCACTATTTGCTGATCTTTCCTTGAGCTGTGTCATAAACTCCCGTGTGCAGATACACAATCCTAAAACATTAACCTGCATACATGCAAACAACCACGCGTACGTAAAGGAACATACACTACAACTACAGCTCACATCCAGCATGTTCTTCCAGTCACTAGTGGCACCACTCAACAATGGAGCATTATGAGCCAATCCAGCATTATTGACACACACATCCACACCGCCAAACTCTGCTTGTGCCCTCTGAAAAGTAGCTTTAACTTCTTCTTCCTTAGACACGTCACATTTTACAGCTAATAATTTCCCAACTCCATCAACTCCACTAATCTCCTTCGACAAATCCTATTATGCAAAATGGTCAGTTGCTCAGATATCAAATACAGCATTGTCTACTTACACATTACTAAGCGGATCTTGCATGCCTATAAGCTATTAGATCTTTTCCCCATTAGCAATAAGTTTTTGTCTTGGCATTAGTGCTGATGCATGTATGCATGCATTTGTGATGCTTTAGATAGGACAACACAAAACTTATAAACATGCATGCATGCACGTAAACGTCACAAGGCTCGTGAACTTTCAACTCCTGAAAACAGTATAGACAAACACAGCAGAGAAGCCAAGATCAGTGAGCACAAAGGCTACAGTTAAGCTGATCAGAGCCACGTGATGTAATAGCTAAGATACTTAGAATTATAATAGAAAGCACTTGTTTACTTCCTGTGGAGATGTGAATAGCCGAGGATGCAGCCTTAGCCGAGGATGCGAATAGGGTAGCCTTAGCCGAGGATGCGAATAGGGTAGCCTTAGCCGAGGATGCGAATAGGGTAGCCTTAGCCGAGTAGCCTTAGCCGAGGATGCGAATAGGGTAGCCTTAGCCGAGGATGCGAATAGGGTAGCCTTAGCCGAGGATGTGAATAGGGTAGCCAGCTGAGGATGTGCAGTAATAGCCAGCTGAGGATGTGGAGGCAAAGCACAATGACAACAGAGGCATACTGATAGCTGAAGATGTGGTGGCAAGAGGAAAAGTGGCAACGCACAAGCTGCACAGGATGAAGGGCATATCGACTCGCCGAAGGCAGGAAGCAACTCCCATCAAACATGCATAGGGAGAAATGCTGGCAGTTACTAAATTTAAATCAAATGCTGACACGTCATGATGTCACGTAAAGAAGAATTCGCTTTATAAGGCCTACACGAAAATTAGTAACCGCCAGCATTTCGCCCACACTGCATGCTTGATGGGCCTCTCCCCACCTTCGGCGGATTGATACGCCCTTGCCAGGAGCTATAGGCATGATCACATTTCCTAGAAATTGGTATAATATTGAGCCATTCATAGCTACACCCATTCTTGAGCCAAGAAATACCAGTAAGCTAGGCACAACCGAGGTCCTTGTGGTTGTGCTTACAGTTGAGTATGCTGCTATAGAGAAACTTCACACACTTATTATCTCCACACTTTATCATGCAGTTTGAATTGCTGAACATCTAGCAGTTTCTGTACACTTATCACTATTCAATCACTGTTATCTCGGCACTTCGGAGTGCCGAGACATAGTGCTGGGAGCATGTATGGCGGTGATATAATCGCAACATTAACAGTTTACCGGTGTGTGTGCCTAATTGATCGTTGTCTCCTAATTAGAGCGCACCAGAGAAACACAAAGCAAGCAAGGGAGTGGAGCCGGAGTCCAGGTGTAAAACTACCTGAGTAAAAACACATGCTAAGAATTATCCATGGCTGCAGAGAGAAGGTAATGCTCTGGGTAGTATCTAGTCCTAGTAGTTTTCTTGTTGCCTATAGGCCTAGGTTATTTGTTCAGAGTGGGCTTTGCCCCTATAGCTAATTATCCTGTTAGCACCTGATGACACTTTCCACTTCCAGGTGATCAGCCAACCTTGTCAGCCAGAGAGAAGCCTCAGGTGAACATCCAACCAGAGAGAACCAGAGACAGGTCCTAACCCTGTCAGCCAGAGAGAAGCCTGAGTACCTATACCTGCCTGCATTCTTCCAACTATCTATACCCATAACACTAATCAATCTTGTACTTTGAGTTATTAATCAAGTGAAATAATTATTATTATGATTTTGTGGACATTAGTCTTTTTCAAAAACTAACTTGCTACAAAACTGCAATTGGTAAAATCTGTATGCAAGTAGCGGGGGCCCTAGTCTTGGGGCCCTAGTCTTGGGGCCTAGTCTTACATGTCAGGGGGAAAGGGAGTCTGGTAAAACCCAGCCGGGGAAGTTTTATGAACCTGGCTCTATAAACAGGCCAACCCGTTACCCGATCTGAAGGAGGGGCTGCGCTGGTAATCATGCTGGAATCCATTTTCTGTTCTAGCAGTCTGCTTCTAGATGGAAACCCAGAATTGCTTTGGCTGCAGAAAAGCACCCTGCATATCAAGCCAGAGCCTGCAAGCACATTTACACCTACTCTGCATGATCACTGTCTGAACTGATTGCAAATAAGAATATGAAATCTTTCTATTTCACTACACTGACTTGCAATCTGCCAACAGGCTAACCTCTATTTTCCCAATATTCCTTGCACAGCCTACTACATTCATGCCAAGCTCGCACAGTCTTCTGCTGAGGTCATAGCCGATTCCTGCCGAAGCACCTGTCACAATAGCAACTTTACCCCGCCACTGCTCCATACTGCACTGCACAGCAAGTTACACGGCACTGAGGTAAAGGGTCTCTGCGCATGTGCAATAATTGCAAGCAGGTTCAGCTCGCACTAGCAGTACAGTGTCAGTTTCTGAAATGGGAAATACAGGGATAGCAAGGCTATGGGACTCCGAGGAAAATCCCTCTGGTGTGGACAACAGAGAAATAGCAGAATCTGAAAGATCCAGTACAGGATCACTGGAGTACAGGTACATAGCTAATTGGATAGCTATAGAAAAGTTTATCAATGAATTTATACTGTAGGTATGTTTGGGTGAATGCAGAAGCTAGGAAATCACAATCATGCACATACTTCTCTCCACTATAGGTCAGCACAAGGAGAGAGCTTCTCAGATGAGGACAAACAAGGAAATGCATCCATGTTTTCCAAGGAAACTGGCTTAGATTCAGTGGACACGGGCACACAAGGAGCAACAGAAAACAAGTCAGTCTGATTATTACTTAGAAACACCAATAACATGACTAGCTACCTGAGTGGGTACCTGAGTGGGTACCTGCAACATGCATGGAGATAGCTATGTCGATAGTGTGCATACAAAAACAGATGCATGTTCACATAACTACTATAGAGACAGGCAATAAGTAGCTACTTGAACTTGTTTGTACTTGTGGGAATAAACTTTACTGTTTGTGTTCATAGTTCCTGAGTCAACACTTGGAAGCCCACATTTAAATTCCTTATATGGTCCTATAGATTTAGCTAGCTATTACAATTTCCTCATTTACTTGTGATTGTATCTATACACACAGGAGCCACAGAAACCTAGCTGAAGAAGTACTTTGTGCACATTACAGTGATCTGCTTGTAGATATAACACACCCATATTCACTGGTTTCTGGCTTACTTCCGAAGAAAGTAATTGCTCACAGTATTGGCAGTGCCATGCTGGCCGACCACCTCACAAGGAGAGAGAAGATGGCGATACTAGTGGATGCGATTATAGCAGCAGTTTCAGAGCAACCCGCTTATTTTCATACCCTGATCAAGATTCTAGAGGAAAAGCCACCACATGACTCTGTAGCAAAACTACTGTGTCAATCTCATGGTAATTATGGAATAAAATCCTAAGTAGCTACATAGCTAGTTCATATTAACACCTGGTACCACTCTCTAGTGTTTCTGCCTGCATCTGTAATGTGTCTTCCATATACATAGATACCATGTTTACCTACACCAAGCTATCTGTTAACTCATTTCTACACAACAGTGTAGCTAATCAATGTTTTCATGTATGAATGCTATAGGTGCACTAACAGCTGGAAAGGAAATTTCAAGATTCACGTCACATATTCATCAGTAATATTGAATTATGCCGAAGAGATAAAATCATGTTTTAGCAAGCTGCCTACATTTCACACACACCCCAACCAGCATAACCTGGTAGTAAAAAGAGAGCGCATAAATTGCACATTCAACAAACGTGTATTGTTTCAGTCAGGTGCTTTCAATCGCTTCCAACATCTATTTGTTGAATCAGAGTGCATACCTTGCACAGATATTTTCAATTGTGACACCAGCACAGAGTGTATATTAATTGAAGGAGAGCACTGTGTTGGTAAGACACAGTTAGTCTGGGGGCTATGTCAGCAATGGTCCAGTATTCCAGCACTCAGAAAGTATCAATTGATCATCCTTCTGGATTTGAAAGATAAGCATGTGCACGATATAGAAGGACTGCATGATCTCATCACTCATCCTACTCTATGCATGCAGCAAGATCTAATGATTCAAGAATTGTGCGATGCAAAAGGAAAGCTTGTTTTGATAATAATGGATGGCTTTGAGCAACTTCCTCATGTTATCACAAAGAATCACAACTCTTTCATTGTCAAGGTTATCGAAGGCAAAATTTTACCCAAAAGTACCAAATTAATAACCGCAACACCACCAGTTGCTAGAAACATTGTTGCTAAATACAACTTGACAAAGATCCAGCACATTGAACTCTTAGGATTTCGCAATGAACATATTGAAACTTACTGTGAGGTATTAAACCTACCCACGTTTCAACAAAACATGATGATGCAAAGCCTAATGTATCTCCCTCTAAATGCTGCCATTGTCACAAAGTTTTACCAAAAATGCACTCGGACTGACCTATGCTTAACTCAATATTACAGTCTGTATTGCTTGAATCTGATCTGGGACTACTTCAAAAGTAATGATCCCGATACGGTACTAGGCCCTCTGAATTCTCTCAGTGATTTGCATCCACATAATTATACAACAGAAATTCAATCTGTTATCAAAAATAGCTCTGTTGGAAATGCTAAATGATGGTGATGATGATTATAGCGATCTGTTTACATGTGAAGATTTCTCTCCTTTGGGATTAATGTTTGCATTGCATCCACACAAAAATGAAGAACTTCGATTCTTGAATGGCATGTTACAGGCATTTCTTGCCGCATGCTACATCTCGCAACAGGAAGAGTATGAACGGGACCAGATTTTTTTTAATCACTCACTAACTGAAATGAGTGATGTATGGAAATTTGTTTCTGGACTAGTAGGTTTAATTCCCACTGTTCTTGAAGTTTTGAAGTCCAGCATAAATGACCCGCAGAGTTTGCCGTTCATAGTTAGTTTGCTCTATGAACAACAAGATGAGATCGTAATCAGGAGCGTATTTGATGACGGACCTGTTACATTTTCCCTTTGCTATCCTAGCGATTCACCCGATTTAATGTACAGGTGCTACTCGCTTGGATATTGCATTGCCGCAAGCGACTGCCCTTGGAATTTGAACTTTTCTTCGTGTAATTTAGAAGAAAAAGATCTAAAGGCATTGATTTGTGGAATAGCTTCCCTTCCTACCATGAGTGGATCAATTAACTCACTCCAGTTAAATGGCAATTCACTTACCCACAATATGCTGTCTGATTTGCCACCAACTGTGCTACATCAATTGAAAAGTTTGAGTTTAAATTCATGCCATTTATCTCAAGAAAGCTTTGATTATCTCGCTGTTAGTCCTGCATTCATTCCACATCTACAAATACTAGACATTGGCAACAACATCCATGGCAATAGCAAGCTGCTCAAACTCTTTAACGCTCTGCAAGATTTACCAGAGTTCAAAGAATTGAGCATTGAAAATACAGCATTTGACTTTGAAGACTTTGTACCACTAAACAAGCTGCTGAGTATGACTGGGAGCACCCTCACTCAGCTTTCCATTGGAGGGAAAGATATAGCCCTCGAAAACATGTACCTTTTGATCGACACGGTCTTAGCACAATCATTCGTTGAAACTCTGCACATCAGTGATTTAGACACGAAAAGAAATGGCGACACTCTGACCCTACTGGAAACAAACACAAGTTTAACTCGGCTAGTATTTTTTGAATGCTGTCTGGATCTTGCCCATCTTGCCATGTCACTATGCATGAATACCACATTAAAAGAATTGGAAATATTTTATCCCCTATCAAATGCAGAATGCGACATTGGAACACAGGCAACAGTTGCTTTGTCTGATATGCTAGAAGTCAACCGAAGTTTGAGTGAACTCTCTCTGTACAGCTACAAGCCTATTGAGCAGAGAAAAGTAGCAAGTTTGATTGAAACCTTGCACTACAATCGTACTCTGGATATCCTGCAACTTCCTCATCATTATTCCAAGCACTACTCAACAAGCGAACTTGCCATAATTGATTCCAGAGTTTATTGGAAAACATGGCCTTGCATCAGTGAACTTGCGTTACGTAGCTAGCTATACAACTTTCTGGCTACCCCATGTATTAGCTAGTCATTATATTTGAAGCTAATGAGAATGGACATGCAGGATCAATGCCGCATGCATATATAGTTGGAACGTAACGTACCCAATATTAGAACCCCAATCAAAGATCCTAATCCAGTAGCTATGTACTTAAATACATCTTCCTCCCTCTCGTCATGTAACTGAACATAAATAACTACTGTATAATTATACTACAGTGATTTATTCCAATTAGATGGTGGTTCTTTCCGAAGTGTCCAAGGTACACCAGGATCACGCATTGTGGTCTTCTCTGTTTCCAGGCTTCCAAGCAATGCATTCTGTAAATAACAAGAGATCCCATACACTGTAAGATGAATCTAGCATACTATAGACATGTAACACATGCAGCCGGCTAGGAAAAACACTTGGCTATACGTATTTATGCAGATATGCACACACTCTATTCAAGCAATATATAGGTGTGGGGTGTACCTTAGTGC
>LWTN01000178.1 GCA_002101225.1 Cycloclasticus sp. symbiont of Poecilosclerida sp. M
GATTCTGCTGAGGCTTTTAACAATCGTGGGTTGGCTTATAGCGATAAAGGAGAATCTGATCGCGCCATCAAAGATTACAACCAAGCTATTAAATTAAAGCCCGATGCTGCTGAGGCTTTTAACAATCGTGGGTTGGCTTATAGCGATAAAGGAGAATTTGATCGCGCCATCAAAGGTTACAACCAAGCCATTAAATTAAACTCTGAATACGCCAATCTTTTACAATCGTGGGCTGACTTATAGCGATAAAGGAGAAGAAAAAGAGGCAATACAAGATTTTAAAAAGGCAAATGAATTAGACCCGACTGTTATTCCACAGAAGCAAGTTGAAGAAACAGAAAAGAAAATTACAAAAGTCGAAAACTTTCAAGAGATTTTCACAGACTTAAAAGACGAACATACAAAAGACGAGAAGAAGTGGTTTAAGGCAAGCATTATTGTTACTGTACTTGTTTTTTGGGGTTTAGTGGCTTTAATCTTTTCCGATAAAGGGGATTATAAAATCTTATACCCCCTCTATATTTTTTCATCCATCATCACTTTTGTTGTCATTCGTCAATATACCAATGCCAAAGCACTAAGAATTGAAGCCAACAACCGCTTGGCAATGGCAAAAATGTTTGAAAAAATACAAGAAACCAAAGACAATCCGCACTATCAAATTTTCATACCTAAAATAATTGATAGCATCGCTTACTCAATGTATAAAAACCACAAAGAATCAACAGTGAAAATTATTGAAGAATTAAAATCAATATTCAAAAAATAGACGCCTATTGTAGAAGGCTTCAAGCATGAGGTTTTTCCAAAAATAGAACTTCATCGTGCAGAGCTCAATGCTTCGTTTTTTCACCCCACTGATGATAATATTATTGCAATAGCCAGCGATAGTGAATTAACCTTGAACTCCCCGTGCTGAACATTAACGACCCACAACAAATTGCCGATTTTGTCATTCATCAACTCGTAAACATCTATGACTGATTCTTGTTCCACACCCGATTTGCTATCTCTTGAGCAAGCATTAGTTAAAATTTTAGCTGAATTGCCTCAACCCAACGGTTACGAACAGGTATCACTAAAAGAGTCCTTAGACCGCATAACATATCAGCCAGTTAACTCAACCATTAATGTACCCGGCTTTAGAAACTCAAGCATGGATGGTTATGCACTGCACTCATCCGACCATAAAGTAAACACGCTCAAGTTAGTGGGCACATCTTGGGCAGGCGAACCCTATACCAAAGAGGTAAACAACGGCGAGTGTGTTCGAATCTTCACAGGCGCTTATGTTCCCGATTGTTGCAACTGTGTGGTGATGCAAGAAAATGTTTCAGAAAGTGACGCTCTCGTTAAAATAAATCAATGGCCAACACGCTATGAGAACATAAGAAACATAGCTGATGACACATCAAAAGATCAAGAGCTGCTCACTAAAGGAACCCGTTTAAAAGCCGCAGACATTGGTCTTTTAGCTTCCTGTGGGGTTGACAATATTGCGGTATTTAAACGCCTCAACGTTGGGTTTTTCTCAACAGGTGATGAGTTGCGTTCAATTGGCTCGCAACTAGAGCTTGGGCAAATTTTCGACAGTAATCGCTATACCTTACACGCCTTACTGACAGAGGCCGGCGCAACACCTATTGATATGGGTGTGATTCCAGATAACCCAGATGATGTTGAAAAAGCGCTGTTATCCGCGTCTAAATACTGTGATGTCATTATTACCAGTGGCGGCGTATCCGTAGGTGAGGCAGATTTTATTACCGATGTTTTGAATAAAATAGGTCGTATTCATTTATGGAAAATTGCCATGAAACCAGGCAAGCCTTTGGTGTTTGGTTCGATAGATAACACCCACTTTTTTGGTTTACCCGGAAACCCTGTCTCCGTCATGATAAATTTCCGACAAGTTGTTTTACCTGCTTTAAAAAAATTAATGGGGTTAAAAGCCGAACAGACACCCCTCACTTTACAAGCCATTGCTTCTGACACCATATTGAAACAACCTGGTCGCATAGAGTTTCAACGGGGCATTGCCGAAAATATTAAGGGTGCATTAGTCGTCAAACCAACCGGCAAACAAGGTTCTCATATGTTAAGTTCTATGTCTAAAGCCAACTGTTTCATCGTGCTTGAACAAAATAGCGGCGATATACAAGAAGGGCAGCTCGTGAACATTCAATTATTAGGAAAAAGCTTGTGACAAACCCATCTATCTTAGTTACTGGTGGTGCCGGCTATATCGGCAGCCATGTTGTAAAATTGCTAGGTCAACGAAACGAGAACATCGTCGTTTTAGATAACCTTTCAACAGGTTTTAAGAACGCTGTTTTGCACGGCAAGTTCGTACAAGGAAACACCGGTGACCAAGCGTTAGTTAGCGCTATTTTTAAGGACCATAACGTTGAATCCGTTCTCCACTTTGCTGCGCATACCAGCGTTCCAGAATCTGTTGAAAGCCCACTCAAGTACTACCAAAACAATACCTGTTGTACTCGCAATTTACTGGAGTGCTGTGCAAACGCTGGTGTTAAGCATTTTATCTTTAGCTCGACGGCCGCGGTATACGGTGAACTTGAAACTGGTTTCGCCTCTGAAGAAACTACTACCGCACCCATCAACCCGTATGGCAGTTCAAAATTAATGAGCGAACAAATGATTCGTGATCTTTCGCTGGTTAGCGGCTTAAATCACGTTATTTTGCGTTATTTCAATGTGGCGGGCTCCGACCCTGAGGGTGAAATTGGCCAATCAACCAAAAATGCGACCTTACTCATCAAAGTAGCCGCTGAGGTGGCGACTAAAAAGCGTGAAAAGCTATTGGTTTTTGGTACAGATTACCCAACCCCCGATGGCACCGGTATTCGCGACTACATTCATGTATCTGACCTCGCTGCTGCACATATAGATGCGCTGGATTATTTAAGACTAAATGACGAGTCGACGACACTCAATTGCGGTTATGGGCACGGTTTTAGCGTAAGAGAAGTCATAAATGCCATTAACGAGGAAAATGGTGTTGCCATAAATGTAGAAGAAATGCCACGCCGCGCAGGTGACCCTGCAGAGTTAGTTTCTATTGCTAATAAAATTCGCCAAACGCTTAACTGGAAGCCTCAATACGACGACCTCAATACAATCGTTAAAACTTCTTTAGCTTGGGAAAAGAAATTATCTGACCGATAAAAGCTTAATCATCATCCCCATCTGGGATAACCGCCTCAACGCTCGCCACACCCACCTTAACAGGCAATAAAGCAATATCAATGGCCGTATCCACGGTCGAAATAACAGAGCAAGCATTAAGTAAGGTTGCCGCGCCTAATATGGCTATCGTTTTCATCATCTTTTTGTTTCAAATTGACTTCATAAACAAAAGAATAGTCACTAATTTAAAATTCACACGATTATCGACGCCTCAATTACACTCAAGTATAGAGTTACGACTCCAGAAACACCTTTATGCGCTGCAAACCCAGCTCAATACGCTCCAAAGACGTTGTATAGGCAAAACGCACGTGCTGTTTCGCCCCATTGCTACCAAAATCAATACCGGGTGTTATTGCTACCCCCTGTTTTTCCAACAAGGCTATGGCGAATGCGTAGCTATCATCGGTAAAAGAGCTACCGTCTGCGTAAATATAAAACGCGCCTTCTGGCTTTTTTCCCAGAACAAAACCTAAATCGCTTAAACCCGCGTAAAGTACATCTCGACGACGCTGAAACTCTTCGCGCCTAGCATTTAATATCTGCTGCGTATCTTCGTTAAAAGCCGCCAATGCAGCGTATTGTGAATGCGTAGGTGCGGCTATATAAAGATTCTGCATCAGCCGATTTGCGGCATCCACCGCTGCATCTGGCACGACAAGCCAACCTAAACGCCAACCCGTCATACCATAAAATTTTGAAAAACTATTAGCGATAAAAACATCTCGCGATATCTCTAAGGCGGACGTAGCTCGGCCGTCATAAACCAAACCGTGGTATATTTCATCAGAGATTAGAAAACCTTGCTTATCTGCCACAACACCCATTAACTCAGCCAATTGGTCTCGCGCAATAACCGTTCCTGTGGGGTTTGACGGAGAAGCAATAACAACACCCTTGACTGATTCAGCCCAAGCGTCATCAACCCCCTTCGCGCTTAACTGATAGTTACTGTGCTGCGTTACGTTAACCGCTTTAACTTTTCCGCCAAACAGGGCAATTTGATTGCTATTACACGGATAACCCGGATCGGCTATCAATACCTCATCGCCTACATCTAACAAGCTTGCCAGCGCAACTGATAGTGCACCCGATGCACCTGGCGTTATAAAAATGCGTTCAGGTGAAACCTCTACGCCATACGATTGCTGATAATTTTGCGCAATTTTCTCTCGTAATTGGGGTAGCCCTTGGGCTTTTGTATAGTGCACGTTCCCAGACCGTAAAAAGCGTATTCCTTCATCAATGACCGGTTGCGCTGTTGCAAAATCCGGCTCACCCACCTCCATATGTACGATGTCACGCCCAGAAACTTCTAAGGTTTTTGCGCGCGCCATCACATCCATAACGTGGAATGATGTTATGCAACCCATTCGCTTCGAAATCTTTGTTGAAATCATGCAAAAAGCCTTTGAATAAACTACCTATAAGGTCTATATTTTAGTTTATAGACGCAGATTAAAAAGGGCTAAAAAGTAAATATTTAATGCAGTCTTGTAAATTATCTGATATATATGCGCGCTTGAATTTTTAATAACAAAATAAACCAAAGTACAAAAACGAAATGACATCTACAAAAAACAAAAAATTAGACTCAAGCCACTTAGAATTTAAGCCTTATAAAGCGGAAAAAGGCGAAGAGTATATGAGCGAGAGTCAAACTGAGCATTTCAAATCTATTCTGAGCCTATGGAAGGACGATTTAATTGGGGAAATTGATCGCACTGTGCATCATATGCAAGATGAAGCATCTAACTTTCCCGACCCATCTGACCGAGCCACTCAAGAGTCTGACTTCAGCCTAGAATTACGTACACGCGACCGCGAACGCAAGTTGATTAAAAAAATCGACGAGTCGTTGAGCATGTTAGACGCGGGTGATTATGGTCACTGTGATTCATGTGGTATCGATATTGGCATTAAACGATTAGAGGCCCGCCCTACTGCCTCACAGTGCATCGATTGCAAATCACTCGATGAAATCAGAGAAAAACAAACGGGCTAAGCTCTTAGCTAGAACTCTTTGGCAAACAGCACGCTCCCCTATCGCGGTCGATTTGCCCCCTCGCCGACGGGCCCACTTCATTTAGGTTCATTATTCACGGCACTTGCCAGTTTCTTGCAAGCCCGATCTTTAAACGGAAAGTGGCTCGTCCGAATTGACGATTTAGACCCCCTACGCTGCAAGGCACATTTTTCTAAACAAATACTCACAACACTTGAAAACTATGGCTTACACTGGGATGAAGGTGTTGTCCACCAAAGCAAACGCTCTAGCGCTTATCAAAACGCCTTAGAAATACTGTCTCGACAAAATCTAACGTATGACTGCGTTTGTTCAAGAAAACAACTTGAAGAGCGCTACACGGGCGAGTCGCGCCTAACGTATGATGGCTACTGCTTAAAAAACCCAGCGACAGCCTCTAAAGCCTCAGCAATACGCATAAAGGTCGGGCAAAACACAATTCAGCTAAATGATTTAACACAAGGTGCAGTGAGCCAAAATCTTAGCGATAAAGTGGGCGATTTTATTGTTCTACGCAAAGACAAGGCCTTTGCATATCACTTAGCCGTCGCTGTAGACGACAACGATCAAAACATCAGCGAAGTACTTAGAGGTATTGATTTGCTAGATAGCACACCCAGGCAGGTCTATTTACAACAACGGCTAGAACTAAAAACCCCAGCTTATGCCCACATCCCCGTGTTGGTCGATTCGCACCACGCTAAATTGAGCAAGCAAACATTTGCAGCCGACGCAAGCGAGATGCCCATCAACGCCACCTTGATAAAACTTCTTCACTATTTACAACTGTCGCCGCCGGTTGATTTAGTTTCTTCCCCAAAACATGACATACTGTCTTGGGCGATAGAGCATTGGCAGCTGGATAATCTAAAGAAACGGACTTCAATTGTAGTAAGCACCCATTAAACTAGCACCCAAACCTGTGAAGTACGGCAATGGCAAAAAAAACATCCAACACCCCTGAAGACCTCATTGCTCAATTTCAAAAGGCAATTGATAGCTCTATCCCGGCTGAGTATAAACAGGTTTTACAGGACTTTAAAAAACAAGGCTCCTTTTATACCCAGTTATTGCAAAACATTAAAACAGATGGTGAGCCATTAGAATCATTTTGGAGCCTGCCTGAAACGTTGGGCTTTACGCAACCGTCTACACATAGTGGAGATGTCTTTAACTCCTTATTCGACGTCAACCACTACACACAGAATTCAACGACAAAACTCACTGAGCAGTTTTCAGAAAAATTAGGCGACTTCACGCAGAAGTCTCAGCTCAATTTTAGTAATTTCCAACAAGCACTGAGTAAAATGAGTGCCCTGCACAACGACCTTAACCAACGAGCATCAGAACGCTTTAACGACCTACGCGAAAAAGCCGAGGACAATTCAGACGACTCACTCTGTAAGCTCTGGTTACAAGCAGGTGAAGAATCTTTTAAAGAAACAAGCCAGCAGAAAGATTACATAGACACCCAGCGCACATTATTTGAATCATTAGGCGAGTTAAAAGGCGCACAAAAAACCTTTACCGATCAATATTCGCATTTATTAGGCTTACCCCAACAAAAAGCAATTGATGAGTTAAAAAGCGGCCTACATGCCTTGCGCTTAGAATTCGCGGAATATCGTGAACAGACCGCTGTACTCATCGAAAAAATAACCCCAGCTAAAACGGCACCTAAAAAAACGGTCAAACGAGCAGCTAAAAAGCCGAGTAAAAAGGCCTCTAAAGGCTAAGCACCTTGAAAGCACAAAGCTCATCAACAAGAAATAACTGGGACGGCGATTTCAGCTTATTGATAGAACAGTTAAGTTCTCGAGCTAAACAGCCAAGCCCACGTCTTGGAGAAAGCCCAAAGGAGGCCCTCTACCAAGAAAACAAACTATCTTTATTTCACTACAAGCCACACCCAGTAAAACAAAAAAGTACGCCTATCTTAATTGTGTATGCCTTGGTCAACCGGCCTGATATCGCTGACCTTGAGCCAAAACGGTCTTTAGTTCAACGATTACTAGAACAGGGTTATCCCGTATATTTAATTGATTGGGGTTACCCCGATAGCACCGATTGTCAGACCTCTCTTAACGACTATATCAATGGGTATCTTCACCGTTGTGTACAACACGTTAAGCGTGATACAAAAGTTAAAAAGATAGACCTCTTAGGCATATGCCAAGGGGGGGTGTTTTCTTTGTGTTACAGCGCACTACACCTAGAAGACATTAGAAAATTAATCACTCTAGTTACACCTGTCGACTTTCATTCAGCAGACAATCTATTGAGCAAATGGACATCTGAAACAAATATGAAAAGAATCTTCAATGCTTCTGGGAATATACCCAGCCATACGATCACACAGCTCTTTAAAACGCTCAAACCCTATCAATTGAACCGAGAAAAGTATCGCCAACTTAGCAATCTAGTTAAATCACCCAATCAACTCAATACATTCTTGCGAATGGAGCAATGGTTGAATAATGGGCCAGACCTTGCTGGTAAGGCGGCTATAGAATTTGCCGAGTGTTTTTATCAAGAAAATGGCTTTATAAAACACGGCTTAAGAATAGGCGGTAAAAGCGTCAGTTTAAAAAACATTAGCTGCCCCGTATTAAACGTCTATGCAACACAGGACCATATCGTGCCACCTAGTTCATCAAAAGCTTTACGCAAACAGCTAAAAAAGAATTTATACCACGAACAACAACTTGAGAGCGGGCACATTGGTGCATTCACCAGCCTTAAAACACAAAAGGTTCTAATCTCAGCCATCCAAGAATGGCTTGATTAGTTAGTCTAAAACTACTTTTTTTTGCTTGGCTCTGATTTTGTAGAAAGCCCTTGAGTCATCGCATTCCACATTGCAGTTTGCATATCTTCAAAACCTTTCATCTGCTCAGGTACAGGCATATACAGCTTCATTAAGTCTGTAACATCGTTAGATTCAATTGCCGCAAACATTTTATCACGAATTTTTTCTACCACTTCCTGCTGAACATCCTGCACGTCGGGCAAACCGAGTAATTCGCGCATTTCTTGAGGAGTAGCGTCAATTTCAATTGTTGCTTTCATGTTTAATCCCTCTAGCTATTGGCTTTAACATCGACCAGAAATAGACTATTTCTTAGCGTCGCCTTCAGTTACCGGACGCCCTGATGGCTTAGGCATCTGTAGTTTCGCTGCCGCTTTCTTGGTTGCAGGTTTAGGTGCTGCTTTCTTAGCTTCAGGCTTAGGTGCTGCTTTCTTAGCTTCAGGCTTAGGCGCTGCTTTCTTGGCTTCAGGCTTAGGCGCTGCTTTCTTAGCTTCAAGCTTAGGTGCTGCTTTCTTAGCTTCAGGCTTAGGCGCTGCTTTCTTAGCTTCAGGCTTAGGCGCTGCTTTCTTGGCTTCAGGCTTAGGCGCTGCTTTCTTGGCTTCAGGCTTAGGCGCT
>LWTN01000179.1 GCA_002101225.1 Cycloclasticus sp. symbiont of Poecilosclerida sp. M
CCCTTCAATACATATACAGCAAAAATCTCCCAAAAAGTTCTTGTACAGAGGGAGAATTTGAGCATACAGTTTCACTTTCTTTCTACTAAATTGGTATGTAATTTGTAATTTGCAATACACAGGTGGTGAGGATTACACAGAGACCATAGTCCTGCTGACGTTCACGGCTGATAACCAGGCCAATCCTATGTGTGTGGAGGTGCCCATCATCGACGACGATGCCACTGAATTGGCCGAGATGTTCATAGCAGTGCTCAGCACCGAGGAAGAACGTGTCATCCTCAATCCTGATGAAATTAGCAGGACTATCATAGATAACGACCGTAAGTGGCATTCTTTGCCTGTTTGTCACTTTAGCATGAATACATACTTAGCTACAGGATTCTGCTCAGATATTTTGAGTGGTGGTTATTTGGGGGTCTGCCCACCAGCCTCTGGAGAGCATTTCAGCTACGTAGCTTTTGATTATAGGTATGTACGTAGAAAGCGGTTTATAGCTGGTTGGGAGATGGTAAGTGTGGCTAAAATAGTTGAGTGCTGGTTGCTGGCAACCACTGCCGACTAGTGTGGGAAGAATTAAAGATTCTCCTTGACACCCACTGTCATACCAGAAAATGTACTACATCTCCATTTCCATGCTGCATGTGCAGAGCTGAGAATCGGATTCACTCTTGAAGCATACGATGAATTTGAGGGCAATCTCTATGTAACTATCACTGTTGAAGTGGATGGTGAACTCGGTGTGGATCTGTCTGTCAGCTTGACAACTGAGGATCTGCCCGGCCAGGCAATAAGTGAGTCTCGATACTACATACGTACGTACGTAACTACCGCACCTAGTGGAAACTAGGTGTAATTATGTATTGGTGATCAAGATTGATGGAGATTTCTGAGAATATAATAATTATAGTACGGTAGCTCTGCATAGCACTATAATATTAGACATTTAGCCCAGCTATCCAGGCTGCCCTGAAATTTATTTCCCACTCCCTCTTCATCCATGAATGTATGTATGTACCTCTTTCTTCAGTTTTTGTGGATTACCTTCCTCTTGATGAAGTCCTCGTCTTCAGTCAAACTGTCTCCAGCATATCCGTCAACGTGACCTTCATTGATGACGACTTGGTGGAGGACACAGAGATGTTCCTGGCACGTATCACGGTTCAAACAACTGGCACTGACATCACGTTCTTCCCAAGTGACAGCGTGCCGATCAGTATCATTGATGATGACAGTGAGTTACGTGTATGGTGGCAGCCATTTTTTTGGACGTGCTAACAGTGCTGTAGCTAGCTAAGAAGACTTGTGTGCAATGAAACCTGTCTAATCAAAACACTCCTTAATGAGACCACCTCTCTAGTAATCCCACTTGGGCATGTCCCAACAGCACCTATTTTAGCCACCTCTTTAAAGAGAGCACCTCTTTATTAAGGGCTGGATCGCAATAAGCAGGTTTCACTGTACTGATATATGTACGTATGTTTGTGGTGCTCCTTGCAACAGAGAAATCCTGTTTCTCAGACACTTCCTGACTTGCTCGGCCAATAGTTAATCGAGCCTCACCCCTCCTTACCTGTAACATACATAAATGTCGTATTTTTGTAGCTCGCTTTCACTAGGTTTTGTTCTTGCAGGGATTGTAATTGGAGTAGAGGAGACACTGGTCACTGTCCCCGAAGATGTTGGGGAGAGAGAACTCTGTGCAGTGATCATCCGTGGGGAGACAGCCAGGGACATAGAGGTCACTGTCGTCTACCAGAACAGAGGAGCAATGGGTGAGTGAAGAATGTAGCATAGAGGGCATCAAGAGAGTACAGCTATAGTAGAGTCTATAATTGTGTAATGCAATTTTAACTACGTAGGGCTGGAACTAAGGGTAGGGCTGGGACTATGGATAGCTGGGATTATTGTCTAGGGCTGGGGCTATGGCAGGGACTAGGGCTGGGACTATGTATGTAAGAACAGCCTCATTGACTACACAACAATTACTACAGATGGATCTGACTTTGTTGCAACTCCCGTTACCTTGACCTTTGGACCTGATGTGAGCAGGGCATGCTTCAACCTGACCATCATTGATGATGACGAGTACGAGAGGAATGAAGAGCTCTTTGTCAACATCACCACTACGGACCCACAGACAGATATCATGCCCATGAGGACTACTGTGACCATTGAGGATGATGATGGTATGTTTGTGTGTTTGCTTGTGCTTGTGTTTTGTATGTGTGTTTGTATATGCAGCATGTGTAGCTATGTGTGTGTGTGTGTTTGCGTTTGTATGTACATGTGTTTGTATGTGTTAGTTAAATTTATCCCATACAATCCTGACTAGCTCTCATTAGATTTATCCCATATAGTCCTTAGTTCAGATCTCATCTCACTATCCATTAGTTCTGATCTCATCAAAGCTAAATTTATCCCATTCTGTTCTCCCTATCCATTAGTTCTGATCTCTCATCTCTCACTAAATTTATCCCATTCTGTTCTCACTATCCATTAGTTCTGATCTCATCTCATCAAAGCTAAATTAATCCCTTTCTGTTCTTCCTATCCATTAGTTCTGATCCTTGGTTGGGAGTTTGCCATGTACAATGTTTCTGAGTCAGAGGGCACTGTGGAAATCTGCGCTGTCCTAACTGGCACAATATCATCCAACAACAACCTTCCAGTCATCAACATCGAAACTGAAAATGGCACAGCTCTCGACACTTCTGGTGAGGATAATACCACTCAGATACTAACATACCCTTGAATAAACCCTGTTTATTTAGGGAGGGGAGACCAGGGTATGTTTCTCCTCCAAGAGACAATGTCACACACACACACACACACACACACACATACACACAAAGAATTCTGTTCATCTTCTAGTTGCTATGGCTTAAATCATGCAGTGAGCCTATTTATATTTGCAAAAGTTATACGATTCTCCCCAATTGACTTTAACGGCACCCTCGATTTTAGGCTAAGCTCTAGGGCTAGGCTAGAGGGTTAGGAAGGCTAGAAGGCTAGGAAAGCTAAGAGGGATAGGAAGGCTAGCAGGCCAGGCCTTGGGCTAACGTTTGCTGTTAAAGTCATATGATCCAAAAAGAGTAAAATCTTACGTATATATATATATATATATACATTCATACGTAGTCACAATAAGCATTATCACTGTACTCACTTCTTGTCCCCATTTAGATTTCATGGCAGATCCTAGTCCTGCAACCTTTGAGTTCACACCAGGGGGGATGGCTCGTATGTGCACCAACATCCCAATTGTTGCTGATGGAGACTTTGAAGACGACATTGAGTATTTCTTTGCTGACCTGAACCTTATCGATACTGACCGCGTCATTGTAGAGCCCATACGCACTCAAGTGAACATCATCGATGTTGATAGTAAGTGTTGATGCATGAAACTATGTAGTAGCTACTGTGGAACCTGTCTATAATGATCACTGTATAAGCCAGTCACCTCTCTATACTGTGGCACCTGTCTATAATGATCACTGTATAAGCATGTCACAGTGGAACCTGTCTATAATGGCCACTGTATAAGCATGTCACCTCTCTATACTGTGGCACCTGTCTATAATGATCACTGTATAAGCATGTCACAGTGGAACCTGTCTATAATGGCCACTGTATAAGCATGTCACAGTGGAACCTGTCTATAATGGCCACTGTATAAGCATGTCACAGTGGAACCTGTCTATAATGGCCACTGTATAAGCCAGTCACCTCTCTATACAGTGGAACCTGTCTATAATGGTCACTGTATAAGCAGGTCACCTCTCTATAATGATCACTGTATAAGCATGTCACAGTGGAACCTGTCTATAATGGCCACTGTATAAGCCAGTCACCTCTCTATACTGTGGAACCTGTCTATAATGGTCACTGTATAAGCAGGTCACCTCTTTATAACAGCCAGCTTACTGAGTCCCAAAGTGGTCTATAGCTCAACCTGTGCTAGCAGGTCACCTCTCATAAACAGCCACTTTTGGTGGTCCCGAGGGTGACCACTATAGACAGGTTACCACTGGCATGAGAGACATGAGAGACCAGAGACCATCACACAAACTCGTCAGTACACTCGAGTCACCAACTTGTCTTTGCTTTTTCCAGGTGTTAGAATCGGATTTGATCCAGTCACTTACACTGTTGTTGAGTCTGCTGGGGTCATAACCTTACAGATAGCTGTTCTAGAGGGCTCCTTGAGCACTGAAGTGGTCATCAGCTTTGCCACCTCTGACGATGAAGCTGTTTGTAAGTGTTGTATGTGTGTGTACGCATATGTACGTATGTGGTCAGTGGAGGGTGTGGCATTAGTGTACTAGTGGAGGGCGTGGCATTAGTGGAGGGCATGGCATTATTGGAGGGCGTGGCATTAGAGGAGGGTGTGGCATTATAGTATAGAGTGTATGGGTGTAATAATCATACATATGATTACATTTTCTTTTCCCTATAGCATCTGGGTTGTCTCCAGATTTCACAGCCCTAGCCATGGACTTGACCTTCTCTGCCTCTGTATCAAGCATCAGTGTCGATGTCAGCATCAACAATGACACCATTGACGAACTCGACGAGCTCTTCCGTGCAGTGCTAGCCCTCGTGTCTGACGTCGACCGAGTGGAGGTGGCCCCAGCGAGTGCTGATATCCTCATCATCGATGACGATGGTGAGCCATAGATACTGTGTCTTCAGTCCTTGGATTCAATTCCATGCCTTGCCTATGATCTGCTGTCTATTATACAGTGGCACCGGTCACTGTATAAGCAGGTCACCTCGTATAACACAGCCACTTTTGGTGGTCCCGTGGGTGACCGCTATAGACAGGTTCCACTGTAGTCCTTGGATTCAATTCCTTGCCTTGCCTATGATCTGCTATCTTACCTATTACTGTGTAGCTCCAAATGGCCAAATATTCAAGGTCTAAATATTTCATGATTCAGCCCTCCAGTCCGCAAAACTAAATTTCGTGATTCTGCAATGCTGTAGTAACACATCTCATAGGCCAATAATTCCCATGAATAAAATTCTAGCTACATATACATCATATACAGTGTAGTGAAGTGGTGATTTATATCGAGGCCACTTGTTCTAGTATACGTACATATGTATGTACGTATGTAGTGAGTGTGTCATTGGTTGTCTTCTCATTCAGTGCCAACGTTTGGATTTGAGATGACAGAGTATGTGACGGTTGAGGACAACAGTGATCATCCTGGACGAAGATGGCGCAAAAAAAGGGAGAAAAGGATACTCCATCTGGAGTGAGACATACAATTTGAGAATGTGGGCTTTTAGTGCACGTAAAGTATGTGAAATATGATGTTACTTTCTCTCGTATAGTACTGACTGTGCGATTTGTCCAACCTGAGTACACCTTTGAGGAGAACATTGGTGTGGGTCAAGTATGTCTCGTAAAGGATGTCGTCACTGAAGCTGATGTTACCATCACTGCCATCGCCACAGTCCCAGGAACTGCCACTGGTACGTCAGAACCACGTAGCTGATACGTATATGTGTATGTATTCCAGGGGAGTCATCTTAAGGTTCTTCCCTTGTGTACTCACATAAGGGGTAAAGGTTGATGTATGTAACCTGCAGGACTCACAATAAGGGTCATTGACAGGACATTATCCAGTCAATTTGTGCCAACAAAACTCTACTAATGGCTATGTAAACTTAGGCATTATGTCCGGACAAAATCAGTTTCTTATTGTGAGCCCGGCCTGACCTGGGCACAAGTTTAAAATTGCTTTGTTCTTTTAAATAGATGGAGCTGTTTCTTATTGTGAGCCCTGACCTGGGCACAAAGTTTAAAATTGCTTTGTTCTTTTAAATAGATGGAGCTGATTACAACGGCGTTGGACCTTTCTCTGTCACGTTTTTAGCTGCTGACACAGCTGACAACCCACAGTGCATCAGCATCCCTCTGTTTGAAGACACTATCGTCGAGGAAGTGGAGACATTCCGTGTGGACCTCAGCCTTCCATCGGATGCCAATCCACTGGTCCAGCCAGGCAACCCAGCCTCAACTACTGTCAACATTATAGGTAAAGCCCTTTTTCTCATCGAAGAAAGCTTGAGCTTCTGCGATTAATTAGAATCCAGGAGTTGTATATCACACAGAATAGGTGTTCAGCTCTAAGTCTATATCTATGAGGCCCTATTACTAGTTAATCCATAGATGCTAACTGGCTATACCTTTGATGTAATAAATATGGCTCTACAGCTACTTATAGTATAAAGATACGTAGCTCCAGTGTCAATAACTACATAGCACTTGTGACATTTTTAGAGCTATTGTTTGTCTGCTTGTAGACTCGGGCAACCAACAGCTCACCAATGACACCATCATCGGTGATCCACTCTTCACCGTCCCCATAATGGTGTCTGAGGAACAGCTTGCAGCCATTAACCAAACCAGGCTCTCTCTCTGCTACGAAATCCATGGAGAACCTGGCGCTTGGTTCAACTTGGTCACTGATGAATGTACGACTGTCAATGCACAATACGTGTCGCTATCCGAGAGTCTCAATGTCATCGACGAGATTGGCGTCAGGGCAGTGAATGATGATGACGAGTGTGTGAATATCCGTGTGAATGTAGACCAGTGCTCAGCTGAAGTGAACGACGTGGCTCTCAGTCTGAATCAGAGATACTCGAGCGCTGGAATCAGTGTGAGACGCTATAACAATCGCGTCCGTATCTCGGTTCCAAACTGCAACGAGCTCACTCTGGTCATGTGGGTCATCTGCGAGACCCGTACTCTGGAGAACCCCGATGATCCTGGCACTGATCTGACTGGGGACATGATCAAGTTTGTCGTGATGAGAGGATTGAACTTTGGCCACAGAGAGGCCCATGGTCTCCTCGGTGAGTTGTGTTGCTACTAGTCTATATATACAGTGGAATCGTCACTGTATAGCCTTTTGCTTATACAGTGGATGTCCATTATGGTTACTGTATAAGCTTGTGCTTGCCAGGTCATCTCCCTATAACAGGCTACCAGTTTTTGGTGGTCCTGAGGGTGACCACTATAGACAGCTTGCAGATCCTTACTTTTCATAACCAGTTCTCTGATATTACTTTACTCATAATTAGGATGATTCTCTAATATTACTTTTTTCTATAATTAGGACAATTCTGGAACATCCCAGTCGATGTTACTCTTTATACTGGCGACTTGAGAAGTGGTGAACCAGCAGTTGATCGCTACACAATCAGCCTGGCCACTTCTGACTCTGGAGAGCCGCGTAGCTACACCGGTTGGCTCTACGAGTTGACATGGGAGTTTGAGGAGGGACCGTGCCTTTACGTGGGAAACAGACAATCCGGCCCCATCTACGAGGTCAGCACTCCCAATGACGGCGTCATTGCAAGCATCTACAGCGACTACCTAGTGACTGGCGCCTTCTCTGAAGAAGAGTACAACTTTGGACTGTTCAGTGAAGAGAGATGTTCTGCTTCTGGCTCAGGCTCCTTAATCACACCCACACCTAATTGACACTGGTCATTCTACATGTTTTATTGTATTTATTTGGTATGATAACTTTGCCCCATTGTTGTAGCTATTTTAGCTATTCATACATGTTTGTTATTATTAATTTTTTTATAATGGTATTTTTAAAATTGGCTCATGTATTAAGTGAAAGGCGACACCATTTTAAGCAAAAGGCCATTGTATCATGGTGATCCCGTGGGCAATAGAGGGAGCATGTGTATGAGTGTGCATGTGGTATGTGCATGTATGTATGTGTATGTGTGTCTGCATGTCTGTGCATGTAGTGGTGTATGTATGTGTGTGCATGCATGCACGAGCATGATTGTGTGTGTTTGTGTGTGTGTGCATATCATGTGCATGTGTGTGCTGAAATTCCTTGCAGCTAATGAAGTTTACCACAAAAAAATAGCTACCAAGAAGGAAGTTGGGAAGTTAAAATGCATTCTTGTGTTTCAGGTCAATTCTGGAACAGCCCAGTAAGTATCTCACTGTTTGATGGGAGATACAAGGATGGTACTCCAGTCACTAACAGATACCTAGTCAACATCACCACCACTAGCCACACACGACATCTGGTTGGTTTCGTCCACTACACCAATTGGGCTGAGGAGAAACAGTGGTGTCTGTACATTGGTCACTGACAGGCAGGGAGGGGCCACGATAAGCATCGCTGAATATCAGAATGAAGGAGTGGTGGAGGGAACTTACAAAGACTATGAGGTGTCTAGTCCATTCACGATCACAGAAAGAGATTACATATTTAGTTTGTTTGACGAAAAGAAATGCTTGACATAGTATTTGCTGTTGTTGTTGTTGTTGTTGTTGTTGTTGCTAGTGTTGCTTGGTGAACACACCCATTATTATCTTATGGAAGGCTACCTAGTGGTATTAGCTATATTATGGTAGAGTGGCTTTTTATCCATCATGCTGTCTGTGTACAGGTTGGTTGTCTTTTTTTTTCCTGTGCGACCGTACATACCAAGTAGGTAGACACAAGCTACAATTCAGTAGATCTATACCAGCATGTGCCAACTAACATGACAGCCTGCCAGCCATTTTCATGCATTGCATAGCAGTCTGTGAAAGAGCATAGCTCTCTTCAGCCCATTACACTTGCTAGCTTCATCACATTTGCTAGCTTTATGCATGCTTGAACAGTGGCTACAGCCTTAGCTAAGTAGCTACTAACTTACAGCAACCTTGGAGCAGCTGTTTATAATAAGAGTCGGTAAGGGTCGTCATTCGCACGAATTCAATAAAAT
>LWTN01000180.1 GCA_002101225.1 Cycloclasticus sp. symbiont of Poecilosclerida sp. M
GGTCACATCACATGAGGGTCACCTCACATGAGGGTCACATCACATGAGGGTCACATCACATGAGGGTCACATCACATGAGGGTCACATCACATGAGGGTCACATCACATGAGGGTGCACATGAGGGTCACATCACATGATGGTCACATCACATGAGGGTCACATCACATGAGGGTCACATCACATGATTATGAAGGGACGTGGAATTCATTGTTGATGTGGTTCTATCTAAGGACAATGTGGTGAAGGAAGTGTCAGGATACTGAGAGAATCGGAAGCAGAAGATTATGGTAATCTTGGTGACTTTGATGAACAGATGGTTGGTAGAGTGGAGGTGTGTGTTGGAGGGAGGTATGGCACAGTGTGTGATGACTCCTGGGACAACCAAGATGCCTCTGTGGTCTGCAGACAGCTGGGATTCTCACCTCATGGTATAGCTGTGTACTAAAATGATGCAATAGTTGTGAGTACCATTTCCTTCAGGTGCCATTGCTCATACTGGAGGATATTTCAGCAGCAACCTCATGTCAGTGATAAGTGTCGTAGAGTGTGAAGGTTCTGAAGTAGAAGTTACTGATTGTCAACATCAGCAAACAAACTATTGTCCTAGCCAAGAAGATGCTGTTGTTTTGTGTCAGGGTGAGCCGTGTATTGCCATGTGTAGCAGTTCACTTCAGATCAGTGTATTGGATAGATGCTGACATTACCAGTACTAACTGTGAGGATGGTGATGTGCGTCTGGTGGGAGGCAGTAACCCACTGGAGGGCAGAGTGGAAGTATGCATCAACAGAGCATGGGGCACTATATGTGACAATGGATTCAGCAGTGAAGATGCCACAGTCATTTGCAACCAGCTTGGATTACCATATGAAAGTACGACACCACACAACCAGTGAATGTCAGCCTGTTGATCCAATCCTGCCTTCTTTATGTAGGAGCTGACTTTCTACACAATGCTGAACTTGAGGAAGGAAATGGGCCAGTGTTTCTTGATGAAGTGGCATGCATTGGCAATGAAGCTAGCATTTTGGATTGCAAGTCTTCAGTGTTTCATGCATGCACACACACAGATGACACATCTGTCAGGTGCCTAGGTAAAGCTGAGGTTCAGTAGCAAAACCAGCATAACATCAACATGATGCTATTGCATTTCACACAGATGTGGATGAGTGTTTGCTGGATAATAGCAACTGCAGTGACACCTGTGTTAATGACATTCCTTACCATCACTGTGAATGTGATGATGGAGATGAGCTGGACCCAACTGGGTTCACTTGTATTCATAATGTGGAGTGTTCTGGCACCAACTTCACCTGTTCCTGTCTACCTGGCTATGAGGACACCACCACCAACAACAGCTACAACTGCACTGGTAATTTCCAAGTCATGCCTTATAGTTTAAATTCTGGCAAGACATAATTATTGCATGTGCATACCCAGCCATAATATACAGTAGAATGTACTGTTGTTCCTTTGTAAAACTACATACTTACCAAAGGAGTTCTTCTTCTTGACAAAACTCTTTCCCATAATTATCCTTGTGTAGAGTATAACAACCTAGGTTTCCATGTTAGCAGTTGAGTTAGCATCCTGGTGTTAGTGTAGCCGCAAGTATCTTCCTGTGTGTTCAAGTGATGGTGTTTTTTATGCATATTACAGATATCAATGAGTGTACTAGATCTCCACACATTTGCCAGGAAAACTCTCATTGTGTTAACAGTGCTGGAGGATTCAACTGCATGTGTGATAATGGCTACTATGAAGATGACTGGATTTGCTGTAAGTCACTGTAGCTAGGATGCAATGGCATAGTGGATTTAAACTCCTTTCCTTTGTGTGTAGATTGTAGGAATGGTGACCTGCGACTTGTGAATGGTGATTCTGCAATGGAAGGTCGTGTAGAGATTTGCATGAACAACAGCTTTGGAACTGTATGTGACAGGCAATGGGATGTTCTCGACACTAAAGTGGCATGTAGGCAGCTGGGATATACTCATGATAGTAAGACTTTCTTAATTGAGAGTTTGCTTATAATATAATGATGCTACTATTGTGAACAGATGTCACAGATGCCAGTAGAACCTATTTTGGTGAAGGATCTGGCTCAGTACTTTTGAGTGATGTGGTTTGCAATGGAGCTGAACAATCACTACTTAGCTGTGACCACAGTTTGTTACCTCCAGCTTACTGCGACCATTCAAGAGACATTGGAGTGTCATGTGGAGGTAAGCTAACATCAGGCACACAACTTTGAAGGCATCTGGTCTTACTTTGTCCAGCCTCTTGTAGTGATGGTGAAGTGCGCCTGCTGGTTGGTGACGACTATGAATACTACCTTGGAGATACAACCTATGATGATCATTACTACGACAGGAATGGACTTAGGGTTGGCAGAGTGGAGGTGTGTGTTGGAGGGAGGTATGGCACGGTGTGTGATGACTCCTGGGACAATCAAGCTGCCTCTGTGGTCTGCAGACAACTGGGATTCTCAGCCTACGGTCAGTACATGTGTAGATGAATTGGTAATCATTTCACTCCTATTTCCAATAATTATAGGTGCAATTGGAATTACAGACCAACTCTTTAGTGAGGACACAGCTAATGTAGTGCTACTTGATGTCATGTGCAATGGCTCTGAAAGTTCACTTACTGAATGTGGACACAGCATCTTTGGGCAGACTTCATGTGGGCCTCTGGAAGATGCTGGAGTGGTCTGTCAAGGTAAGTTATTGTGAGTGCACACATTTCACAGATTATTATTACATACCTGCTTGTGCAGCAAGCACAACTGCAACTGCTGATTGTGAAGATGGAGATATCAGGATAGTAGGGGGCATGACTAACAGTACAGTAAGAGATGGGAGACTGGAAGTCTGTTTCAACAGAGCCTGGGGAACAGTGTGTAACGACTCGTTTAGCATCCCAGATGCTGAGACTGCATGCCATCAGTTAGTGGGATTTGAAAGAGAAGGTTTGCCATTATTAGTATTAAGGAAGTATATACGTAGCTATGACATTTAATTGTGCAGGAGCAACTGTAGTACAAGCTAGGTCATATTTGACTCTTGGACCAATATTCTTGGAGGGACTGTTCTGTGGTGATGATGATGAGGTGATTCAAGAGTGTTCAAGAAGAGTTCAGATTGCAGGATTGACATCCTGTACTCACTTTGAAGATGTTTGGATACAATGCAATGGTAATGTGCATACCAAGGATTCCTACTGTGTTGTGACTCTGCTGTCTGCAGACACCAATGAATGTGACCTTGTGAATGGAGGGTGCGAACATTTCTGTACCAATATTGTTGGTAGTTATGAGTGCAATTGCCGAAATGGATACTATTTAGCTCCAAATGGACGTAATTGCATTGGTACGTCACAGTCATGCTATAGTTAACATGTACAGTCATAGTTATCTCACATTGCTTATTCAGATATTGACGAGTGTGCTCTTGGGTACCATGACTGTGATATGAATGCAATTTGCTTAAACAAGGACGGGAGCTATTCATGCAATTGCACAGATGGCTTCACAGGCATTGGAACTAACAACACTTGCTTTGGTAAGGACCACAAAGTCCCACAAATGCACAGCTTACTCCTCCTTCCGGACTCTGTATGCACATGCAGATGTGGATGAGTGTGTGGATGGGAGTCACAGTTGCAGTGATAATGCAACGTGTCACAACAGTATTGGAAACTACAGCTGCACATGCATGGAAGGATTCAAAGGAAATGGATCTGTATGTTCAAGTAAGACTAAATTTACATCCCAGAGCAATGCAATCATGATTTTCTTTGATCTGCAGATATCGATGAGTGTTCTGATTCCCTCCTCAACAACTGTGATGTGAATGCCATGTGTTCAGACACCCCAGGAAGCTACAATTGCACTTGTGTTGATGGATTTCAAGGAAATGGAACAGTCTGCTATGGTAAGAATTGTACGGTTTGATGGTAACCCTTTGCTATTGTTGCTCATCTCTATCAGACACTGATGAGTGTGTGGACACACCATGTGATGCCAATGCAGAGTGTGAAAACACTATTGGTAGCTACCAATGTTCATGTTCTGCTGGTTTTGAAGGCAATGGATTCTCATGTGAAGGTATTTGAAAATTGGCATAATGTGTACAATAATTATTGTATCATGTACGTAATAGATGTTAATGAATGTGCAATAAGTCAACCATGTATCAAAGCTAACTGCATCAATCAAGATGGTAACTATTCTTGTGGTCAATGTTATCATGGATTTGCAAGAAGTTCCCTATCTCTCTCATCACAACACCCTTGTGGTATGTACAAATATAACATGGTTGCCCCTACACTGATTAATATTCCTACAGTGTGTACTGATGGAGATGTTCGCCTGATGAACAGTTCTGGAGCCTCCACTAGTAGTGGTGAAGGACGAGTGGAAGTGTGTTATAACAACACTTACTGGACAGTGTGTGATGATCGCTGGGACAGCATTGATGCTGGAGTCGTCTGCAGACAACTGGGATTCACATATGAAGGTAAGCCAATAATGGATCCATAATTAAAACAAAACTTTGTTTCGCTATTTTTTAGATTCCATTCCACTCAAAGACATGGATTTTGGCAACACATCTGCTCCACCATTTCTTCTTGATAACCTACTTTGTCTTGGACAAGAAAGCACTCTCTTGGACTGTGAACATAATGGCATTGGGATCCACAACTGTGAATTATCTGAAATTGCTGGAGTGGTGTGTAATGGTAATAGAGACGCTTTATTATTATGTACTACTTCATGTCTCATATACATAGGACACTGCAGAGAAGATAGCATTCGTCTTTTGAAGACCGTAGAAGAAGATGACTATACTCAGGAAGGTCTCTATGATGACTTGATGGTGGGTAGAGTGGAAGTATGTCATGAACAAAGATACCAAACTGTGTGTGATGATTCATGGGACAATATGGACGCTTCTGTAGTGTGCAGACAACTGGGATTCTCACCATTTGGTTAGCTACAGAGTCTTGCATGGTGTGTGTGTGTGATATGCTCCTCACTACCTGGTTTTGTGTTTGAAGGTGCTGTTGGACACACTGGTGGCTTGTTTCCAACAATGAGCTCACTGAGTACTTACCTCAGCAAGGTAGACTGCACTGGAACAGAATCACAACTCAGTGACTGCACTGCTCTGAGAAATGGCACCTGCTCTACTCTGGAAAATGCTGCTGTGATCTGCCAAGGTACAAAAGAGATCACTATCTATTGAAAGTAAATTATGCTGTGTTGTTGTACATATTACAGATGCAGACACTGAGTATAGTAACTGTGAGGATGGTGACGTGCGTCTGGTGGGAGGCAGTAACCCACTGGAGGGCAGAGTGGAAGTCTGCATCAACAGAGCATGGGGCACTATATGTGACAATGGATTCAACAACGAAGATGCTACAGTCATTTGCAACCAACTTGATATTCCATTTGAGAGTGAGCATGAATTGTGATGTGAAGTATATGTTAGAACTGTTACCTCTCATAGGAGCTACTGCTTTTCCTGGTTCAGTTTTTGGGCAAGGAACAGGCCCAATATTCATGGAGTCACTCTTATGTTCTGGCACTGAACCCAACATCTTGGATTGCAGTGTGATATTGGGTTACCATTTTTGTTCCCACGTGGAGGAGGATGCATCTGTACAATGTCTAGGTACAGACAAAACCTCAAGTTATGGGATTGTAATAGCTACTTGCCTTTTGCAGATGTGGACGAGTGTTTGCTGGATAATGGCAACTGCAGTGACACCTGTGTTAATGACATTCCTTACCATCACTGTGAATGTGATGATGGAGATGAGCTGGACCCAACTGGGTTCACTTGTATTCATAATGTGGAGTGTTCTGGTGATGGCACCAACTTCACCTGTTCCTGTCTACCTGGCTATGAGGACACCACCACCAACAACAGCTACAACTGCACTGGTAAGCTAATGGCTTCAGATGATATCAATAATTACCATTTCAATCTTTATTAGACACCAATGAATGCACCCATGGGAGTTCCATGTGCTCAGATAACTCTTACTGTGTGAATGTTGATGGTGGCTTCATTTGTGAGTGCAACAATGGCTTCTTCAACAACGGGTCATCTTGCTGTCAGTGGAATAGTTAACAAATGGGGCTCCTCTGATATGTTGTTTTGTGATTTTAGATTGTGAGGATGGTCATTTGAGGCTTATGAATGGGAACACTGAAGCTGAAGGTCGTGTGGAGATCTGCTTCAATAACAGCTATGGAACAATTTGTGACAGACATTTTGACCATCTTGATGCTGAAGTAGCATGTAGATCACTAGGCTTCTCAACAGAAAGTATGTATTTAACACAGACAAGCCAAATAGCTGATACGTTATCTTCTTTTAGATGTCACAACTTTATATCAAGCTTCCATCAACCAAATTGTCCGACCAATCTACCTCAGTGGACTTGTCTGTAGTGGAAATGAAACTTCTCTACTTCAATGTCGACACAACTTACGTGATCATAATTGTGATGACTTGGCTGCGGCAGGAATTAAGTGTACAGGTACGAAGGTAGACATCCACCACACCACTACTTTCACACATTGTTGTGTTCCAACAGCCTCTTGCACTGATGGTGAAGTGAGACTTGTTGTTGGCCAAGACAATGAGTTCTTCCTTCAAGTGACAGACTATGACAGTCATTACTATGATGACGTGGAACTGAGAATAGGAAGAGTTGAGGTTTGCCTTGGGGGCAGATATGGTACTATCTGTGATGACTTTTGGGGCTACAATGAAGCCTCTGTTGTATGCAAGCAATTGGAAATGTCTCCATATGGTGTGTGGTTAGCAAGATCACATTGTGTGTCACCTCAAACAAACTTCTGCAGGTGCTCTTGGCCTGTCTAACCAATTATTCTCCTCTGAGCAACAACTGGACATTGCTCTTAGCGGTGTGGCTTGCAATGGCTCAGAAAACAACATTCTAGCTTGCAGTTTGAATTCCCATGAAGCTTTCTGTGGGCCTTATGACGATGCTGGCGTTGTTTGTCAAGGTGAGACGACTAAACCATTAGTTTAGATCACATCTATGTTGCACGCAACAGCTGCCACTACTCAACCTGGCAACTGCACACATGGAGAACTCAGACTTGATGGAGGTGGTAGTGATGCTGGAGCAAGGAGTGGGAGACTCGAACTCTGCCTCAACAATGCCTGGGGCGTCATTTGTAATTCTTCATTTGGTGTTGTTGATGCCCAGTTAGCCTGTAACCAGTTGACAGGTTTCCATATGGAAGGTAAAATGCGTCCTATCAGGGCATTAATTTAAGTTGTGAATTGCTGCTTTAATTACACTATTGTTAGATGTGGAGATTATACAACCAGAGACTGTTCTTGAGCCACGGCCAGTATACTTGAGTCAACTCTTCTGCACAGAATCGGACAGGACATTGCTAGATTGTAACAATGGAATACGTGGCCTGGGTCTTGCTCATTGCGATCTTGCAGAGAATGTGTGGATTAGATGCAAAGGTAAGACTGATTCTACAATAGCATTGTCTGACCATAATGAATTGCAGACATTGATGAGTGCCAGACTGAGAATGGCAACTGTGAACACATTTGTGCTAATGTGGTAGGAAGTTTTGAGTGCACCTGCTACAGTGGTTATGAACTGCAACAGAATGATTTGAACTGCACTAGTAAGTCCATCATAGTCCCATGGATCCAATAATCTCATCATTCTGTCATTTGAAGATATTGATGAGTGTGCAACTGGTGGACATAACTGTGACAGCAATGCTATTTGCTTGGACAATGAAGGAAATTTTACTTGCTCTTGTAATGCTGGATTTTCTGGAGATGGAACATCAGGACAATGTTTTGGTACTTCAAATAAACTTTCAAAAATGTAATGACTGTTTCACTTTGTGATATAGATGTTGATGAATGCCTGGATGAACTTCTGAACGATTGCGACGCAAATGCCACATGTACCAATGGAGTTGGCAACTATTCTTGCAGCTGCAACAATGGATTTGCAGGAAGTGGCTTCCAATGCACCAGTAACTTTTGCTCATGTCTTTAGATTGCCAATAGCATTATTGTTTGCTTCCCTGTATACAGATGTTGACGAGTGCAATAGCAACCTCCACAATTGTCACAACAATGCCACATGCATAGACACAATAGGGAGTTTCAACTGCCAGTGTTTGCTAGGCTTCACTGGCAATGGAGTACAATGCAACGGTAATTATGTGTGCATGCATAGCCCAGCCCCATGTACATACATCTCCAGCTTGGGGTCTGTGCATATGGCAGGGTGAATGAGTCATGTCATCATGTTATACATGCATTAAATTATGGCTAGAGTACATGTGCATGACTTGGGCATGAATATTTCCAATAGATGTGGATGAATGTGCCACTAACAATACCTCCTGTGCTGAGGATGCTCAGTGTAACAACACCATGGGCAGCTATGAGTGCTACTGCAAGCCAGGCTTTGAAGGAAACGGCTTTAACTGCTCAGGTACGGTGTCTTCAATGTGACACATGATTATCTATCAGTACAGTGTCTTGCTCAGTATCCTTCAATATGATTGTATGTTCTGCCAACATGATGTATTATTAGATATTGATGAATGTGAACTCTATGAACCCTGTGTAAATGCTGATTGTATCAATCTTAACGGAAGCTACACTTGTGATCTCTGCTACCATGGTTTCAACAGAACAGATTCACAAGCATTTCAAGCAGCATGTGGTAAAACATTGCAATTTTGTCTTTACAATAGTCGTGGTAGCTATTGTGTGATTTAGTCTGTTCTGATGGAGATGTTCGCCTGATGAACAGTTCTGGAGCCTCCACTAGTAGTGGTGAAGGACGAGTGGAAGTGTGTTATAACAACACTTACTGGACAGTGTGTGATGATCGCTGGGACAGCATTGATGCTGGAGTCGTTTGCA
>LWTN01000181.1 GCA_002101225.1 Cycloclasticus sp. symbiont of Poecilosclerida sp. M
ATGCGGGGTAAATGTGTCAAAAATCGGGGAAAACCACTGAAAAACAGGAATAAAATTGATTTAATGTATTAAATGACCTAAAGAACAGTGTAATTGACGAAAAAATAGGGGAAGCCTAATGAATATGAATAAAGTTGTTGGTTGTGCTGAGGTCTCCCTTTAACAAAAAATATACAACGCGCAACACTCGCTACCGTATACTAATTATTATTGTGGTCGCAAAAAAAAGCGGCCCGAATAGAGCCGCAAGGAGGAGGAGAACGTTGTTACTTAGAGCAGAATATGGAACCAGATGCTACGAGAACAACGCAATACATATATTATATTGCCCTGCAACATTTGTCCAGCTTTTTTTTGGCTTTTGAGTGCTTGATTCCAACCTGGAAGACAAATTTACCAGTTTCATCGAATACTTAGCACCACTCACTAGAATTTATGAAAATTAAACAAGACGCACATCACCCTAACCTCGACGTATTAGAGCGTCAGCCCAAAAGGGCCGTGCGTCGACCTATTTTATTCATTCATGGTGCCAATATGTCCGCCTGGTGTTGGGATGAGCACTTTATGCCCTATTTTTCGGAACGAAAACACCCGACTTATGCACTCGATTTGCGCGGGCACGGCAAAAGCGGTGGGCAACACAGCCTATCATTAAACAGCATTGCGGATTATGTCGATGATATTCAACGTGTCATCGATCAAATCGGTGAGTCTCCAATTCTTGTAGGTCACTCTTTAGGCGGTTTAGTGGTGCAAAAATATATTGAGAAAAATGTTGTACCAGCCGCTGTTTTAATGGCCTCCGTACCCGTTGGCGGCTTAGCTGAGCCGCTTACCAACCTTGCTTTTTATAACCCTGCTATTTATGCCGGTTTAAACTTATCTAAGCTTTTTGGCACCTGGTTCTCACCCGTTGATGTAACCCGTGAATCTGTGTTTTCAGGCGATGTAAGTGATGACGTCGTCATTCGATATTGCACAGAAGTACAGCCCAGCTCGCCTAAAGCTTTATTAGATGCTTTATGGCTTGGTGTGCCTACTGAACAAAATCCATTTAACATTCCCATGCTGGCGCTTGCGGCTGATGAGGACACTTTTTTTTTACCGGATCAAATAGAAGAAACAGCTAAAGCTTACAAGGCGGACTTTATTAATATAAAAGATACCAGCCACGCCATGATGCTGGACTCTCACTGGCAAACAACTGCGGATGCAATTTACGATTGGTTGAGCGCGCAAAGACTACCCAAGTTTAAAAAGTCGCGCCTCCTCTAAACTCGCCACAAAAGCTCGTCACAGCTTTCCTTCCAAGCAAAATCTTCTAACTTAATCACACCTGCGCGAAACACAACACCCTCTTCTTGTAGTAAAGCCTTTTGTTGTTTAAATCTTTCGCTATCTATTGCAAAGGAAATCTTTCCTTGTGCGTTGATCACACGATGCCAAGGCAAATCAAACTCTGCCGGTGCTGCGCGTAACGCTGTGCCAACCAATCTTGCACGCCTCGGTAAACCAGACATTCTGGCTATTTCGCCATAAGTCGAAACGCGACCGCTCGGGATTTTTTTAACCATACACCATATCTTTTTAAAATTAGTGCTATCGGTCATAACATCAAATCTACAGAACCCTAAGCGTTTACATCAATAACAACGCGCCCGCGTATTTTCCCTGCAACAATCGCTTCTGCAAGCTCGGGTAGTTTAGACATGGGCTCTAGCGTTGAAATTTTGTTGCGCTTCTCTGTAGAAAGGTCTGTTGCTAACCGATTCCACGCCTCAACTCGCAACGCCATTGGCGCCATAACAGAATCTATCCCCGCCAAAACAACGCCACGTAGAATAAAGGGGAACACCGAGGACGGCAGGTCGATACCACCCGCTAGACCACAGCTGGCGATACAACCCTTTCGCTTAGTTTGCGCAATAACGTTCGCTAAGGTTCGCGAACCCACGCTATCGACCGCACCCGCCCAACGTTCGGCCGCTAGCGGCGCGCCTTTTTCAGATAAACTAGCGCGGTCAATAAAGTTCGACGCACCAAGTTCACTAAGGTATTCGTGTGTTTCTATTCGACCTGTTGATGCGACTACGTCAAAACCCAAATGAGCTAGAATAGAAACAGCGACCGAGCCTACACCTCCTGCCGCACCGGTTACCAGGACTTCGCCCCCGCTGGGCACTACGCCTTGTTTTTCCAACATCAACACAGCCAGCATAGCGGTATATCCTGCAGTGCCAATTGCCATCGTATCCTGCAGGCTTAACCCCTTTGGCAACTTAACAAGAAAATTAGAATTAATGCGCTGCTTTTGAGTAAAACCTCCCCAATGTTTTTCGCCTAATTCATAACCATTTACCAATACTTGATCACCAGCAAAAAACTTATCTGAACGTGATTCAACGACGGTTCCTGCTAAATCAATACCGCAAACCATGGGGAAACGGCGGCATATTTTTCCCTTGCCAGAAACCGCCAACCCGTCTTTATAATTTAATGATGAATACGACACATCAATTAATACGTCCTCATCGGGTAAATCTTCTAGCGAAAGTTGTTGCAACGCGCCTTTTGATTTTCTATCGACTTCGGTTGCTACAATTGCATTAAACGTTTCTGACATAATCGGCTCCACATATAAATATTGATTTTCATACTAAGCTAAAAGTCGACTAATTACACTTGTTCCATGTCCTCGTCGGCTTTAATATGAGCATTTAACTTGAACGACTGTACTTTCTGAGATGACCGTGAACTTGCTCCCTTCTGCCAGCTATACACAAAAACTGTTTTGCTATGGGTGATTTAAGCCAAACCAGCGTAACAGCTATCATACTTTTATTGAGTGGTGACTCTGAAATATGGGAGATTATCAGCTTGTCATTTGGCGTCTCTCTCTCTGCTATTTTGATTGCCACACCACCCGCCCTTATAATTGCTTTCTTGTTGGCCTTTTATCAATTTCGTTTTAGGCGCGCGCTGATTTCTTTATTCAATACGTTTATGTCGATTCCTGCCGTTATTATCGGCCTTACTCTCTATTTAATGCTCTCAAGGAGCGGCCCGCTGGGGGATTTAAAACTACTCTTTACCCAAGAAGCTATGGTGATTGGACAAATCATGCTGAGTTTCCCGTTATTGACAGCCATGGGGCACGCCGCTTTTCAGTCTGCCGATAGGCGCGCTTGGGAAACCGCCATTACCTTAGGTGCAAAACCCTGGCGTGCTTTTTTCACCCTGATGTTTGAAGTGCGCTTCGGATTAATTGCGGCGGTTGTCGCAGGGTTCGGCCGCGTTATCGCAGAGATTGGTAGCTCGATGATGGTCGGCGGTAATATTTTGCACGCGACACGAAACATACCGACCGCCATTGCGCTGGAAACGAGCAAGGGAGAGTTTACCCAAGGTATCGCCTTAGGCATCGTGCTTCTCGTCTTGTCTTTATGCCTCAACGCAGGGATATCTATCTTTCAGGGCAAGGGGGATTTACACACATGACCCCCATCATTACTATAAAAAACCTGTCCCTAAGCTACTCGGGTAAACAACTTCTTGACATAGCCCAGTTAACCCTTGAGCAACAGCAATGCACCTTGTTAACAGGTTGCAACGGCTCCGGCAAAACGTCTTTGCTGAAGATAATCAGCGGTTTATTACAGCCTCAGCACGCTGAGATTGAGTATCAAGACCTAGATTTATCTTGGAAGAAAGCTAAATCTTTGATTCAAAAAGATTTTATATATATGCACCAACAGCCTTACCTATTCGATGACGATGTCATCAATAACATTAGCTACGGCTTGCTTAGATACGGCGAGAACAAAGCAAGAGCGCACAAAAAAGTAATGGAGGCGCTAGATTGGGCTGGCATATCACACCTCGCATACCGTCAAGCTAAGTTACTTTCTGGCGGTGAAAAACAACGCGTAGCGCTCACGCGTGCACGTATATTGTCCCCTCGCCTCTTGCTTTTAGATGAGCCAACGGCGAGCATGGATATTGGTGCCAAAGCACAAACTAGCTCATTACTGCAACGATTAAAAAAAGAAGGCGTGAGTATATTAATTACCAGTCATGAGGCGCACACTATAGACCAACTAGCCGATCGCCATTTGTTGCTGCATAACGGTCAGATTACTGACGTCGCCACCTCGACATACAACGACAATGTCATCACGCTAAAAACGGCTAAAAGAACACACACAAAATGACCTCTTTAAAAACCCAAGCAAGTTGCGACGATAGTAATGAGAAAGGAACCATTACGGTCAGCGAGGCACAACAAAATATTCTCAGCGCCATCACATCCATAGGTGGATTGGAAAAAATCCACATCTTACAAGCCGTTGGACGCGTTTTAGCTGAGACTATTATCTCGCCCATAAACGTTCCTTCACACTGCAATTCAGCCGTCGATGGTTATGCTATTTCACAAAATGATTTAGCTGGAGGCGACGAAACAAAAGAACTTAAAGTGATCACTAAAGTCGTCGCAGGTCACCCGTTCGAAGGTACTTTAAAGTCTGGGCAGGCCATTCAAATTATGACTGGCGCACAAATGCCTGCTAACTGCGATACCGTTATTATGCAAGAACATGTTGAGCGCCATGGCGATGTTATTCGCATTGATGGCCGCCATAAAGCTGGGCAAAATGTTCGGCAAGCAGGGGAAGATATACAACAAGGAACAACAACGCTCGAACCTGGAGCGAAATTAACACCACCACAAATAGGGCTTATCGCATCACTCGGCTTTACAGAAATAACTGTAAAGGTACCGCTACGAGTCACTGTTTTTTCAACCGGTGATGAAATCCTAAACATAGGTGAAGCGCCAAGAGAAGGCTGTATATACGACAGCAACCGTTACAGCCTAATCGCCGCGCTTAAAAAACTAGGTTGTCATGTGACGGATATGGGCATCATCGCTGACGAGCCCAGACAATTAAAAAAAGCATTTTTACTGGCCTCAAAAACGGCTGATGTCATCTTAACTTCGGGCGGTGTTTCCGTAGGTGACGCCGACTATACCAAACAAGTTTTATCAGAAACCGGAGAGATGAATTTCTGGAAAGTGGCGATGAAACCTGGCCGACCTATGGCCTTTGGCAAAATTGGGGGCGCAACCTTTTTTGGCTTACCCGGGAACCCAGTCGCTGTTATGGTCACTTTTTACCAGTTCGCACTTCCAGCCTTACAAAAAATGACGGGGGCTAATCAGCCTTTAGTCTCACCATTAATATCCGCCCGCTGTACGAGTCCTATTCGTAAACTACCAGGCCGTGCCGAGTTTCAACGCGGCGTTTTATCACAAAACGAACAAGGTGTTTGGCAGGTTTGCACCACCGGCCAGCAAGGTTCAGGAGTTTTACGTTCTATGAGTGAGGCAAATGCCTTTATTATTTTGGAGCATGAGCAAACCTCTGTCAAAGAAGGAGAATGGGTCAACACACAACCTTTTAGCGGGCTGTTTTAAAGAGTTTACTCTTCACGCGCAACCCAAAAATTTCAACTTAATAAACGCCAAGCTTGCTGCATAAGAATTCGGCGAAGCCCATCTTTTAGGCTATAGTTAAAGAAAACTACACTCTACGCCAATAATGAGCTTTCCTGAAGAACACTTAACAACGCTTGAAAACCACGATGAATTAGATGTTTATCGCCAAGCACTAGACTGTACGAATGACCTTGTATGGCTTTGGGATGTTGAGCAAGATCTATTAACAATCTTTGGTAAAACCTTTAGTTTACTCAGCTTTAAAGGGGAAAAGAGCAACCTTCACCTGCCTTTTGGTTTTCACGCATTCATCCAGACGAGCAAAAAAAATCACGTGACGCCTTTATTCAATTACTTAAGGGTGAAATAGAAACCAGCACACAATCATACCGTGTTTTAAACAGCTCATCAGAATGGGTTTGGCTCAACATTAAAGCCCGCGTTTTTTCACGTTATTCGAATCAACGGGTCGAATCACTAGTTGGCTCCATCCATATAGTTGATGAACAAAAACAGCTCGAAGGTGATCTTCAACAATCTCAAGAATTATTCCACAGAGCATTTGAGGGTACCAACGACACCCTGTGGGACTGGGATTTAGAAACCGATATCATCCAAATTTCTGATAGTTGGCGAACCTTCCATGGCTTATCCAACAAAGACAACATTCTACTAAAAAAGACTGGGAGCCCTTAGTTCATAAGGGAGATGTAAATACAAGCCGTGAGCAAATGAAACGGCTCTTTAAAACGGGTGAAGACAAGCTAAATATTGAATATCGTCTTAAATTAGCTAATGACGGATATCGTTGGGTTATGGTTCGCGGGCAAGTCATCGAATACAAAAATAGCAAGGTTAAACGAATCGTTGGAATACTCACTGATATTCACGAATTGAAAGAAAAAGAGCAACAATTACGCGCTAATGAACAACAAAATTCCCTCGCCATGTCCAGCACGGATAGTAGTCTATTTCATTATGATTTAGATAAACAATTATTAAAGATTACCTGTTTCATAGAGCGTAACGGAAAGGTCTTCCCTGATGAGCTTTACGGCCAAATTCATCAGGTGAAAAATGCTATTCACCCCGATGACCAAAGGGCTTTTGTAACGTATTACGACAATTTCAAACATTCCGGCAAGCGCTCCCACTCGGCGAAATGGCGAACAAACCACCCAACAGGAACTTACCAATGGCAGCACCTTAAAGGGCAGGTCGTCGGATGGGATAATAAAGGGAACCCTTGTGTGGCCGCCGGCATTAGCCAAAATATTCACGATAGCTATCTAATTGAATTACAGGCCAATAAAAGCAACCAACGCTATCAATTAGCCTTTCAAGATACATTCCACTCCGTTTGGGACTGGGATCTAAGCAGTGACCTATTAACGGTAAACGACAACCTGACAGAAAAGATATTTCACATAAAAGCTTGGGTGCCTACCATGTTTTTCTGGTTGAGTTTTATTCACCCTGAAGACAAAGATGCTGCAATAGAGAAACTTCGGCAACAATTGCTCAATTCGCATGAGTATCTAAGTGACACGTACCGAATTAAAGCTAAAACCGGCAACTGGATTTGGATATATTTTAAAGGCAAAGTCACTGACCGAAATAGAGAAGGCCATGCGACAAGAGCCATAGGCACCATCATTGATATTTCAGATCAAAAATCACATGAGTTTGCTTTAGCGCACGAAAAAGAGCTGGCTGAGAAGACGCTCCAATCCATTGGAGATGCCGTCATCACCACCGATGCAACAGCGCTTATCACATCGGTTAATAACAAAGCAAAGTCTCTAATTAAGTTTGACGAGAAAGTTGCGCTAGGACAATTACTAACCGCCATTTGTACTATTTACGAAGAAAAAAGTGGCTCTCAAATTCAAAACCCATTTCAGCAATGCATCCAATCAAATGTACCTTTAAATCTAAGCAATCTAATTTTACGCAGCCACGACGATGAAGAGTTTTATATAGACTGTTCTGTATCCCCTATCCACGGCACCAAAGGCACGCCGATAGGTTGCGTTATGGTCATTCGAGATATTACGCGTTCAAGGAAAATGGCGCACGTAATTGAGCACCGCGCTCAACATGACTCCCTAACCAATTTATTCAATAGACACGCATTTGATAAGCAATTGCATGAAGTTTCACATGGGATAGACTTCGAACACACCCTCTGTTATATCGATTTGGATCAATTCAAAATCGTAAATGACACTTGCGGCCATATCGCTGGGGATGAATTACTACGCCAACTATCAGCAAAATTAATCGAAGAAACACGTAGCTCAGACGTACTTGCACGACTAGGTGGCGATGAGTTCGGGATTCTCATCAATGATTGTAGTCCAAGGCGATCTTTAAGCATCGCGAACCAAGTGCATAAATGCATCACCGAGCATAGCTTTCGCTGGCAAGACAAGCACTTTAAACTCACCGCCTCAATTGTGATTTAGCGAGCATTAACCCAAACACGTCTCCAGCACTCGCTATGCAACAGGCTGATGCAGCGTGCTTTATGGCAAAAGAGCTTGGCCGTAATCGCACACATATTCATGAATTAAACGACGATCAAATGGCTCAGGCGCATGGTCAGATGAGCTGGGTACCGAGGCTTCAAAAGGCTTTACAGGAAGATCAGTTCATTCTATTTGCTCAAGCCATCACCGACTTACAACACGAGAAAGAATCCCCCCGTCATTTTGAAGTGCTTATTAGATTAAAAGATGGCGCTACAATTATCCCACCGGCGCATTTCTTCCTGCAGCCGAGCGCTACAATTTATCCACCCAAATAGATCGTTGGGTTATTAACAAGTCTCTTGAAACACTAAGCAGTCAAGCCGACTTATTACACAAAAATGATGTTTTCAACATCAACCTATCTGCCCAAAGCTTAAATGAAGAGGTTTTTTTGGAATTTATTGAATCGCAATTTGAAGTACATCAGATTAACCCTTCTTCAATTTGTTTTGAAATTACCGAAACCTCAGCCATCGCTAATTTAACGGCTGCCCATGCGTTCATCATTAGCCTAAAAGATATGGGTTGTGAATTTGCACTCGATGATTTTGGCACAGGACTCTCGTCTTTCGGTTATCTTAAAAACTTCCCTGTGGATTACATCAAAATTAAAATTGACGGCAGTTTTGTTAAAGATATTGCCAACGACCCAATTGACGAGGCCATGGTGAAATCAATTAATGACATAGGGAAAATAATGGATAAAAAAACCGTTGCTGAATGGGTCGATAGCCAAAGAATCGTTGACCGTTTAAAAAGTATCGGCGTAGATTTCGCACAGGGCTACCACTTTAGTCAGCCTGAGCACCTAAATGATATTCTTAGCAATAGGGCAACCTTTAAACCGGCGAATTCAACCCATAAGTGCAACACTTCCATTTAAAAAATAGTCTTCACCAGTCATCTTAGCAAAAACCTCAAATGGAGTCTTATACTCCAAACATTTCCTAGGTCTATTATTCATTAAATCCG
>LWTN01000182.1 GCA_002101225.1 Cycloclasticus sp. symbiont of Poecilosclerida sp. M
TAATGAAGATTTGGATATCAGTTATATCAATAAACATGCAGTTAGCATATTCAGTATTGCTCACATGGACCACAACATCCATGACAAATATACAAATGAGTGATAGCACCATTACCACCAATGCCATTTGAATCCTCTTCAGCATTCCTGGAATATAATATGTGATGTGTGGGCGAATCCAGCACAGGTAAAGAGGTATGCAAATTACAGCTAGCAATGGTGAGAGCAAACCATTGCTGATGAGTATGTACCTAGCTACTCCCTCAATGTGAACATCATGATGAGATGTTGTATTGTGAAAGGTATTGCTGTGTTTAGCAAACAATGGTAGTAATGATTGCATCACAGTTTGGAGCAGAAAGGCTGGTCCAATTGTAATGAGCACTTTCAAGATGCCCCAGAAAGCTTTGACATCTTCTACCTGCTTTGTTGTAAATGGTCCTCCATACTTGTGCTTTCCTACGTCCAGCGTTGTTTGTGACTCCTCATCACAGTAGGTAAAGGCACTGCGTCTCAAAGGAACCTTGTGTCGGTAAGCAAATTGAACAACTCTGTAGACTAGCTTGTAAGGATTAACTCCAGCTGGTTCCAACAAGAACCACACTTTTCCGTAGTGGACTACACACAGAGAAACAGTGAGCAGCAATAAGATGATAATCCATATCAAAACTGATATACACAACCCTGAAATTCTTACAATGTCGCTATTGTCAATAATATCCACCATAAAGCAAGAAATTCCATGCCACCTGAGTGATTAGTGAGCAGGTGTAATTGATCCACACATACCAGTGTATAAACAGTATGGAATCTTCAGTGGGTGAGTCATGAAGCTGATCCATGCCAAACTGAATGCCATTAATAATGAACACCATGTAGACAGTAACCATGATGGATAGCATACCTAATACTGCTGTGTCAAGGATATATGCAGGATGTTTCTGAAGACCATGACTCAAGCTAAATATAATTATTATGGATGCAGTAACAATGAATAAGACAATAACTTTAACAAGGACTGCATATGAGGTGCATAGGACAGCCTTGACTCGACTGAACTTGACATCTGTTAGCAACCCAGCCACTGGTGATAATACAGCAATGAAAGTAAAAGTGGTAGGAAGTAGAATAGGCAACCATGTTGCTTGGCTAACCTGGATGTATGTATTTGTATCATAGAATGTCTTGTAAGCTAGGAGCACTGAAAAGTTCCACAGCAAAATCAAGCGAGCTGCTTTGGACTGAATACAAACTCTTTTGGAGATGCAGGATTTCTGATGTCCCACCACCACTGGTAACAGAGGACCTTTCTCACTTGCAAGACTCTCCATTGAAGTGAGTGCAAGATACTATTGCTACACTGGAAAAAATAACTTGGCAGTTAGTCATATCTGAGATCTAGGTTGTGTGTGTGTACAATGTGAGCATGTGCAGCATGGCATTGTTTTTAGTGTATATAACATGTGTTTCATTCACTTGTTTCACTCTACATTCTTTCTGGGAAATATTGAGCTTTGACAACACTACGTGAGTGTTTTTGGAACTAAGGATAAGTTATCAAAAGTTTAGAAGCTTATAACACCTGGCTATACGTATAGCGGCCACAAAACTTTTATATCAATAGCTAACCCACAGTGACAGCTGCCCAGCCAATGTATCTCTGACCTATTAACCTCAGTTAATTTAACATTAACCTCTATTAGTAACAAGAGCACAACAAGCCCTCCATATTGCGTTTTAGTTTCAAATTGATTGTTATCATCACAACTTCAAGTGTGAATAACTTGTAATTTGGAATCATAATAATTGTTCATTGCAGGGACAGTGACTAGGCGCTGGGTGCTAAGGGGAGGGGCCAGGCATCATGCAGATGTCTTAGCCTCGTCCCCAGTGACTGTCTCTCTTTTTTCGCAGGCAGGAAGGCGCGCGGGGAAGAAAAAAGAAGGGCCTGGTATCCAGCAATCGCGCGCGCATGCGTCATTTTTTCCGTCGGAATCAGGATATTTGTCTGGATACCTTTGTATATTATTGTGGTAATACGTCATGATTAGTAGGAGTGGCTGACTAGCCTCCATGTTGTGTGTTTCTTTTTGAAGTTGTAGCTAGCCTCACCCGCACTAACAGCGCCTAGCTATAAGTATATAGCTGTGCAAGGGTCAGGAAAGGACCTAACTATTATGACCACAAACAGGGAGAACGTTTCAGAATCCAGAGTCTGCCACCAAACTCAACCTTCTGTTGCTGTATTGGTTCAGGTTGTCCTCCTCTTTAGCTATATCCAGCCGCACTTGTAGCTCAGTCTTGCACGTAAAGGTACTAGATGACACCCCTCAGGGCTGAGGTAACTGCAATCTTAACCTTCCTCAGGGTATCCATATCAGTAGTGGAGTTGAGATGGCCTGCTAGAGTTGATAGCTGTTGACAGCCCCTCTACCCTAGCCTTGTCCATGCAGTTACACAACAATCACAGCAGTTTTTTTAATAGCTGTGCTATTTTCTAGATCTGGAGGTTTTTGTTCAGACATCTCAGCTGCAGATCCAACTCTAAGGCCACTCTCTTTCAGTGACACCCTACTAGATCCTAAATCCTTCAGGACAGCCAAAAAGAGTTGGAATTGCAGATCTCGAAAGACATTATTTACTTAATACCACAAACATTCATTTACTACGTCAGAGCAAGGGCGTATAGGAAGTAGTGCATGAGTGCATGAATTAAGGAACAACAACAACGTAATAGCTACTAATCAATAATAGACTATAATCTCCAGGAATAGTACATGATCTCCCCCTGGGATATCAGGAAGTTGGGAGTGCACCACTACTCCCCGCTACATAAGGATGTGTTTTCTGTATCTTTTTCTTGAGCCTTTTGGTACCTTTCAAATAAGCCCTTGGTCAGAGTAACCTGCAGTGTGATGTGACCCACTTGGTCAATTGGGGGGCTCAAACTGAACATCACCAAAACAAAGTCAATGCTCATTTCCCGGAAGCGTGTCCGCCCGCAGTTTGCCATCACTGTGGGTAACAAGATCGTCGAGGAGTTGATTTTTTCCGGTATCTCGGTGTCACAATTTCCAACGACCTGTCATGGCAATGACACATTGGAAAATGCTTGGGTTTTTATACTGTACATTCAAGCATGCAAGTGAGCCACCTATACAAGACTCTTGTCAGGCCAAAGCTTGAGTACTGTGGTGCGGTGTGGGATCCACACCATTCCACTGCAACACTGAAAATTGAGCATGTCCAGGGCTTCACTGTGAAACTGGCCTCTGGTTGCTGTTCTCACTGGTAGCAAGGAGGGTCTATCAGAAACTATGCGTGTGTCGCAGGATCCTCTCGGGGAAGTCAATCATTCTCCACCCACAGGCCGCTGTTCAGGCACTATGTCAACAATTTACCATCAGGCGGCGTACTTCAATAGTGTCATCCCAGCTTGGAATGCCATCCCTGAGGACATCATTTCCCTCTCCAGTGACCTTGCATTCAAGCGGCACCTGAGGAGGTATTTGGTGGTATGAGCCTAGCTCCCACAACAAGTTCATTTGTTTTATGTACTTTACCACCACGTGTTTGTCTGTGGGTGCTGCATAGCTAGCTGGCTAGCCGCATGTGGAATGTAATTATTTTTGATCTGATTCTCTAATTGACGCACACCTACACGTGGTGATTTTTCTACACATGCTAGTCTTGATCTTAGCGTAGATAGAAGATCTTAAGTTGAGAATGTGATATACCACAACACCATGGAGGCTAGCTAAAAACACTCAAATCAATTTTGTATGAATAGCCTCATGACATTGGCCACCATCTTGATAAACATGTGCTCAAGATCTTTTAGCCACGCCTAGCACCTTAATTTGCGTATGTGCAATTTGGGATGGAAGTAGGGTGGCATTAGGAAGGAAGTGTAATGGAAGTACGATGGAAGTGCAATGGAAGTCTGATGGAAGGAAGTGGCCCTAATCAGCCACCATAAATCAGCCACCATAGATTTAGGCCCCCACACAGCATTGTTTGAATGATCAGACCTTGTCAGTGGTGGACCTTGTCAGTGGTGCTCACAGTGCGGTAGTACCACACAACACTGTTTGAATGATCAACCTCATCAGTGCCCATGCAGTGTGACTACCACCAAAGAAAGTGGATGGAAGTGATTGAAGCCAACTGATTGGTCAATTCGGCATATTTTGATCATGTGATCACTTTTGTTTTTGCAAAGACTTGGAAATTCCCTGTAAAGTCTATACTAAAGAATACTAAACAATACTAGTACTAGGGAATACTAAATACTACTAAGGAATACTAGAGAATACTAAGAATACTAAGTACTACTAGGTACTATGGACTACTAAGGACTACTAAAGTTTACTAAGAAAATACTAAATGTTACTTACCTGTCTGCACTCTTCCAACTATCTATACGTAACAATCATTATAATCATTCTTGTACTTCTACTTCAGTCTATCATTATGACTTGATTTTGTAAATGTGCCGAGACATTAGTATTTTTCTTTGAAGTGCTAAGGGAGCTGGGCATCATATCCACATACGCTCCGCTTTCACCCGGGCCCAGAAGGCTTTGCTTGACGTTCAGGACATTCAGGTAAAATGTGGTGTGGAGCAGTTACTCGATATAAGGCGGGAAGATACGCCCTTGTTCATGCTCAATGTTTCCATGGCACTTTATTAGGGGTGGACTTTTTAAGCTAAGGGCACAAGTTACTTTTCTCCGATAATAGCCACAGGGAGAGATCTACAGTGGAGATTATCGATCCCTGAGGGACAGAGTACCATCACCGTATGAATGGGCAGGTGGAACTAAGCACCAAGACATCGCGTTGGCAGGTTGATACACGAAGTAGTGCAGCTGCACGTACTGAGTGTTATTAGTCTTGGATACCCAGCCCCTTTTCCTTTGGTGTTTACTGCGCATGCGCGCATCGAGGAAAAAAAGAGGGTCTGGGCAATAGCATGTACTTTTCTGTACTAGCACCTGCATTCCAGGCCCTCATCAATATACCACACGGTGGTTTTCCTCTTCATAGTTCAGCTAGCTGGAATGCTCATACTCAACAATCAACCTCAAAATCAATTATATTGGTCACGCACAGTGCATTCCAATGTGCACGAGAAAGTTGAAGCTATTTCCCAGACCCCTCGACGGAAGAGTCTGGCCGGAAAAGGGGCTGGGTACCCGAGACTAGAGTGTTATAGCTTTCTAAAAAGTCCCCCTACGCTGCTGCCCCCCAAGCCTCACTGCAGTACGGGGCATAGGTGGGGAAGGGTTGCATGGCATATGGTAGGGGGAAAGTCCTCCAGGGAGGAGACATCCAGCAAGAACTTGCAGTGAGCAGACACAAGTTGACTTAGGATCACCTCTGTGGTGCATGGCATGTGCATGATAATGATATTCATTGAAGCCCTAGTACTTTGGCTAGATTCCACAATCACATCCACATCCAGGTTCAGTTCAAGATAGCTACTTTTAGCTGAATGTTCAGACTCGTGAGTTTTTAATTGTGATGGCATCTGAACTGACTCTGAAGGTATCTAACTCCTCATCACAGCCATGGCATGTGGTGAGTCATCCTTGAACCATCGGTACACAGGTGTCCTCCAGTGAATTGGCAGGTGAGTGTGTAGTCTTCTCCTGTGCACCACCACTACCACTGAGTGTCACCATCAATGTAGACTCTAATAATTATAGGAGTTCATATTTATTGCTATTCCAAAAAGACCTAGGTGTGTTGGAAATCTAAAGAAGGGGACATGTGCATGGGCTAACCTGAGTGAGGATGAATAGTACCTTGACCTCAGGGCTCAGGAAATGCCACTGTGTACGAGTCTGACAGTGACATTTAGCTACTGATCATCACTGTTTGTGGGGGTGGTATATTGTCCAGGGTACAATAATTAATGTGTCCAGTGATTTAACCAGCCAAGGTTAGCAGGTATCAATATATACAGACCCTACACAGTCACCACAACTATCCACAGGGACAAAGTTATCCACTGTACATGCACTGATATCATAATTATGCATGGTATAGCTATAGTCACAATGCACAGCTATATCTACATGCAGAACCACAGCTAATAGTACACAACTAGCTCATAAAAAGGTGAAAAAATGTACATTACACTTCAGAGGGATAACAAAATTATTTTCATTATGATGTTATTGCACACATATTCTTGCACCACACTTGTTTTCTATAATAATTATGCTGAGACCCCTAATATGTAACCTCAGAGCTAGTGGTGGAGGAATATATTCAGCTGCAGGATTTGTAAATATAGGGGGGGGGGCATAATTATTATTATGCTAGCATGCTGCGGTCAACACACCAGACCTCTCAGAATTATTAGTCAGGCATTCCCCCCCTTGCCCCCCCCCCCCCCCAAACTTTTTGACTATAAATTGTTTTGAGGTTTTGGCTATACCTAAAGATACATAGGAAACTGATGAACTTAGAGAATCAATACAATGGCCCTCTAGCTAGGGCTAGCTAAGGGTAGGTGCTAACACCATACGATGTCCCACAACTAATTGAGAGAGCACCAAATGCACAATAATATTATACATGCCACACATAGCTATGTTTTAAGCTGCTAGCTGAGTTTAAAATACCTTGTCCTTGCACTGATGTCATCACAGACATGCTCAACACAATGGAGACAACATGGTACAGATATCACTCACTCACTACAGAATTGAAGGTCGCCCTTACATGAACAGTCTTTGACCACTCTAAACTAATATAATTATAGCAAGCATGACTTAATTACTTCCATAATGAAAGTATAGCCATGCATCAGTCATTCCCCACACACACTCATGTTGTTGACACAAGTGTAAGTGGAACACACTAATAGTCTAGAGATATGCTGTCCCCAGTCACCTTTGTCCCATTGATTATCAAGTGAAGTTGGTGGTAGTAGTACATGTATGAATGTATGGAGTGTGTGAGCACTTAATTATTTTTTGGCGGAATAGAATTCGCTATTAAAGCTAGGCCATGCAAACTGATTTCTAGATAACTGGAAAGTCCATCAGGTAACCAGGTTCATAATACAACAACAGCAATTAGTCATTAATAATATTATATCTAGCGAATGAAGCTATAGTATTCAAAACTGGCAGAGTACTTGAACTGGGTTCCCCTCTCCACTGTTGACCCAGTACATGCCAGATGGACTGTCTGGGTTGGCTTCAGCCACCTGCTCACATGACTCAGCAGCATAGGTCATGGCGAGACCCAGTGGGCGGAGTCCAAACTGAGCTGAGAGCAGCTGCAACACGTCCACTGTGATGTCCTCATAGATCTGTTGGGAGGGGCATGGACCAGTGCTTACTTTTGCCATGTAATCACCAGCCTCCACTAATGATCCTGCACAGATAGTGAGGGGGAAAAGCATAAAGAAGTCTCCTATAATTATAAGTACAGGGAGCACCATGTTAATAATAAATGTCTCTCTCTCTTTACTAGTATCTTCAAGAGTGCTACACTCTAGACTATAATAGCTGAAGATGATCATTCTTGCACAAACCACCTTCACTTTAGTTCCCTATTAAATATGAAATTGATGGCTAGCATTGAGAATTGACCTGTGAGTAGCTACTAGGATATTTGATACCACATACTTGCATGCTTGATTAAGTTAATCGGCTACTACACACAGACCAAGAGCATTCTCACTTTATGTTGTACATTAATTAATTAAAATAGTACAATCATGTCAGGGGCTGATCTAGGATTCTGTAAAGGAGGGGGCATATTAGCGTTAAATTATACATTGGTTTATGACTCGGAAGGGGGGCTTGGGAAACCAAAGCCACCCCTCTCTGGATCCACCCCCTGCATGTCTTACTGGCACTTGTGATGGTCACTTCTGCACTGCCATCAGCCCCAGGGACATTGCATTGATATGTCCCCAACTCCTCCTCAGAGATGTGAGGGAAGGTGAGGATGCTGGAGGTCTCCTGGAGAATGGTGGAGGTGTCCACATGTGTCCACATGTAGGTGAGGTCTTCACTGGTGTGGGTGGTGGGGGAACAGTTGAGGGAGAGGTAGTCACCCAGCAACACAGAGAGGGCCTTGGATGAAGTGATGTTCAAGGAAATATCTATAACTAGTGGAAAGAACTTGAATGTAGTATACAGTAGGATTGTGTAACAACTGTAGGGCACCAGCAAAGGTAATGTGGTGTCCCTTTACCGAATGTCCTAAGTCAACGTGCGGACCCTTTACCAAATGTCCTATGTCAAATGTGCTGACCCTTTTACCAAAATTAATGTCCTATGCCAACCCTTTACCATGTCTATGTCATTGTTTCTACAAAGCCTTCACTGTAAGGACACATGTACATCCTTGGATACTGAGTGATTGTTTTAGGTCTTCATAAGGTAAGACTATAATTATGGCAGTCATGCAACATAAGTCACAGTCATGCAACATACATCACAGTCATGCAACATACGTCACAGTCAAGCAACATACATACACAGTCATGCAACATACGTCACAGTCAAGCAACATACATACACAGTCATGCAACATACGTCACAGTCAAGCAACATACGTCACAGTCATGCAACATATGTCACAGTCATGCAACATACATCACAGTCATACACAGTCATGCAACAGTCATGCAACATACATACACAGCATTCAGCTATTACATACACACAATGTCATATACATTACACAGCTATTTCAAACACACAATGTCATAATTATATACAATCATACATACACTATTACATACACACAATGTCATATACATACACAGCATTACATACACACAATGTCAGCTATTACATACACACAATGTCATATACATACACAGCATTACATACACACAATGTCAGCTATTACATACACACAATGTCATATACATACAGTCATTACATACACTCATATTATACATACACAGCATTACTTATACACAGTCACATACACAGTCATTACATACACACATAATATTATACATACACAG